>JBCCZW010000766.1:0-1521 GCA_039186805.1 Verrucomicrobiota bacterium | reverse complement strand
TTCGATGATATGCGCCGTTATTGCGATGCGAAGGAAGGCGAGGCGATTCCGATATATACCAATAAAGACGGCTATGATCGAATGCGCTCTATCTACCCTTATGCGATGATGGATAAGGCGAAGATCAAAGGCTATCCGGCGTTTTCGGGAAAAATAATGCCAGAGGTACTAAACTTGGACGGAGCTCGAATTTCCTCAGTGGTTCAATCGCATGGCTCGTTCGAAACTCTTGGTCTTGTATTCGAAGAAATGGATACAGGTAAGAGATTCGCATATTACACGGATTGCGACTCGGTGAGCGAACGAGGAAAAGAGTTAGCTAGAGGAGCAGAAGTTGCCGTACTGGACGGACTGAAGCATACGCCTCATCGGTCGCACATGTCGATCCCGGAGGCGGTCGAGGTGGCCCGGGAGATTGGGGCTGGGGATACTTACCTGATTCACATGACCTGCGGCGTGGATCACGACGAGACGAATGCGAGCTTGCCGGAGGGAGTGCAGCTTTCTTACGACGACTTAGTGTTGGAGATTTGAGGGAGACAGGCCTCTTGCCAGGAAGCGCTTGTTGGCTCGCAAGCGAGCTTCCGAAAACCCTAGATTCGATCGAGGATCATGTCTCGTATCAAGGGCCAGACGTAGCCAATGTTTACTTTGCTGCCTTTCTTTTCTCGCCACTGGATGCCAATTTCTCTGATCGGGATATTGTTGTCGGCGGCCTTTAGAATGAGTTCGACATCTAAACCCCAGCGATTTTGGCGGAAGTCGCTTTCGTTTGCCCGATAGAAATCCGTGGGGACAAACTTTAGGCCGCATTGCGTATCAGAGCAATCGATACGATAGATGAGGCCGAAAAGCGCTCGAAACCCTATACTGAAAAGCATGCGGCTGCGTTTCCGCTTGATCTTGCTTCCTTTTATGTAGCGAGAAGCGATGGTGAGTTCATTGGGCGTATCAAGAGCGTGTTTGAGGACCGCGAGCGCTTCGTTGGGCGGTACTGCTCCATCTGCGTCGACGAAGGCAAGCAAGGTCGCGTCGGGGGCATTTCTCCAGGCGTGGCGGACGGCGAAGCCTTTACCTCGATTGTTGGCGATTATGTGAGTTGAAATCGCGAGCTTATGCTTTTTGCCGATATGCTGGGCGTGCCTGATCAGCATTCGTTTTTCCTCCTCGCCGGAGCCATCGTCTACGAGTTGCAGGTGGATAGAAAACGGCGATTGGGAGACTTGTTGAGCAAGTTCGTCAAGGAAAGGGGGGAGCCGCTCGCTTTCTTTGTAGCAAGGGATGGCGAGAACGCAGTCCAACCTTGGATGGGCTCCGGTCACTTCCTGCCTCCCAGTTTAGAAAGACACCCGTCACCAAAACTTAGATACTGGGATTCGTGGGTCTCTACACTCAAGGAGGCCCCTGCTTGACGGTAGGCTAGCTCGCTGAGTTGATCCTTGTCGCTAATGAACGCTGCGGTGCTAAATGCATCGGCGAGCGCTCCGGATGCGGCGGCGGCGTAGCTTCGATTCCAAAGGC
>JBCCZW010000765.1:0-1535 GCA_039186805.1 Verrucomicrobiota bacterium | reverse complement strand
TTCGGGTCAAGGTGAAGTATCGGTTGCGATGATTACATCTTTATGACGAGTTTACTTACGGAAGCCTTTCATTTTGAACTACCTGAAGAGCTTATAGCAGAGAAACCGCTTCCTCATCGGGAGGCTTCTCGGCTCCTGGTTCTTGACCGATCGGTAAAAACTGTTGAGCATCATCGCTTTACGGATCTACCAAAATTTTTGACCTCGCAGGATCTTCTGGTTTTTAACAATAGCCGGGTCCGTCCGAGTGTGATGCACACAGTGGATGGAGCGATTGAGATCACCCTTCTGAAAGAAACAAGTCCGCGTCATTGGCGTGTCCTTGGTTTACCGGGTCGAAAGCTCAAACCCGGCGGTCGCTATTCGTTTGCGCCGCTTCCTGACGCTGAAAAGAATGTGAAGCCTATCACAGCAGAGGTTCTCACCACACTTCCCAGCGGAGAGCGTGTCCTACGCTTTTTTGGCGATTTTAATCCGGCGGATTATGCCCATCTCCAGCTTCCTCCCTATATTAATAAGCGTCGCCGCGACCTTGCTGAAGCCGGAAGTCCAGTGGAATGTAACGACGAAGAGCGCTACCAGACCGTGTACGCAGAACCCGCTGGTTCGGTGGCAGCCCCTACGGCTGGACTGCATTTTACGCCGGAAATGATCGCGCAATTCAACCATGCGTTCATCACACTGCATGTGGGAATGGGGACTTTCCGGCCAGTGAAAAGCAAGCGTGTGCAGGATCATGACATGCACAGCGAGGCCTTCACCATCCCGGAGGATCTGCGCGAACAAGCCAAACGAGCCGAGAGAGTCGTTGCCATTGGCACAACGGTATGTCGAGTGCTCGAAAGCGTTCCCAGCCTGAAACCACAGGTCGGGGAGACCGATATTTTCATTTATCCACCGCATCGCTTTCGTCGTGTCGATGCCTTGCTGACCAACTTTCATCTGCCGCATTCAACCTTGCTCATGCTGGTGTGTGCTTTCGCCGGAACGGAGTTCATGCTCGATGCGTATCGTCAGGCCGTCGCCGAAAAGTACCGCTTCTTCAGCTACGGCGACGCCATGTTGATTTTGTGATTTGGGAGAAGGGGTAAGGATGAAGGATTTAGGATTTAGTGGGGGAAAGGCAATAGGTATCAGGCAATTGGCAAAAGGGGATGCTCAATCGTGAGCGGCCTTCTTTTTCTGTAGGGCGAGGATATGGCGTTAGCCATTCCTTGCCGTCGCTAGAAGGGAAGACCTGTTGTCTTTAACCAGAAACGTCTTCAACCCATTCAATGGCAAGGAGTTGGCTTCGTCAACATCCTCGCCCTACAGAAAAACTCTGCGATGAGAGCCTGTAGGAGCGCCGGCCCGGCGCCCGTCGAGTGAGCAAGGGATTGGCACGGTTTTCAGTCGACAGCATGTCGCCCATTGAAAAGGGGAGGACCGCCGCCCTCGGCGGTCGTTTGAGGCGCCCCGCCTCAAACTCGGACGAACGAAAGATTTGCAAGTTCCCTCGCTCAATCGAGATCGAAGCGAGGCGCTTCGATCGACCG
>JBCCZW010000764.1:0-1549 GCA_039186805.1 Verrucomicrobiota bacterium | reverse complement strand
GCCTGGTTACACGGCATTCGATGTCTTCGAAACCTCCTTCGAACCTTGAGGCGGAAGGCTCCAAAATGGGTCGGTAAAAGAAATTAGCAAAAAGATGAGATTTCTTTGAACGATTTTCGGACAACCGCGCCTATCCCAAACAGAAGAGGAATTTAAAGTTTTTTCTTAATTCTGGTTTGTAGTTTGATAAGTTAGAAAAGGCTCCGTTTTGCGGGGCCTTTTCCTTTGCCCTCATCACTCGACTCCTCATAGCAAAGAGCATGTCCGATTTTCGCTGTCACTGCGACGCCACCATTCCGCGAATCCCCGAAATCGAACTCTCTCCCTCAGAGTCTCATCATCTCGTAGCCACCTGTCGCGCCCGACAGGGCGACGAAATCATCGCGTTTAACGGACAAGGCATCGAATGGACTTGCACCCTCTCCAAAGCCGACAAACGCAAAGCGATCTTAAGTCCGATTGCCCACAAGCTTTTCAGCAAGCCCAAACACCGAATCACTCTCATCCAAGCTGCCCCGAAAGCCAAAGGCCTCGAAAACATCGTCAGAAGGGCCACCGAACTCGGCGTCTGGAATATTCAGCCAATCATCACCTCCCGAACCGAGCTCAAAGTAATCACCGACCGCGAGGCAACTAAACTCGCCAAACTCAAAGCCTCAACGATCGAAGGCGCCAAGCAGAGCGGTAATCCTTGGCTACCCGAAATCAACGGCTTCGCTTCTCTCCATAATCTCGAATTTCCTGGAGCTCTTAAACTGGTCGCCAGTCTTCAAGAAACGACCACCACGGTGAAAACCGCATTCGATAGCTTCGCCAAGGAAGCGAGCGAGGACAGCGCGCCCAAGCCTCTCCACCAAACCGAGGGACTTCCTTTCGAAGTTTTCTGTCTCATCGGCCCCGAAGGCGATTTCGACAGCGAGGAATACGGTTTCATCGCCCAACAAGGCTTTCGCCCCGTCACTCTAGGTCCTTACGTTCAACGTTGCGAAACTGCTGCCGTATCAATGCTCAGCGCTGTCCAACAACAACTGATCCAACTTTAGAAGGAAAGCCTGCGGCGCTTTTCCATCAGAGCCCGACGCGATATTCTGCAAATCGGGGCGTTAAATCGACGATCCCCACTACCAAGTCATCAATCCGCCCGCGTAGGTAAAGCCTGCTCCCACCGAGCAAAATATGATCTTGTCGCCTTCCTCGAAAATTCCTTCCTCCGCAGCCCATCCCAAAGCCATCGAGACGGATGCCGCTGAGGTGTTGCCGTACTTGCCCACAGTCACGATGAACTTTTCGTAGGGAATACCCACGCGTTTGCTCACCGCCTTGAGAATACGAGCATTCGCTTGGTGAGGTACAATCCAAGAAACATCGTCGGAAGATAATTTATGCCGCTCCATAGCGCTCTCGATCATATTTGAAAACGCCAGGACCGCTCGCTTGAAGACGAGACCACCGTCCAATTTAATATAGAAATCATCCAAACTATCTCCCGGACGAGGAATCGGATTCATGGCGCCCCCGCCCGCACGGCAAATCGCCTGTGTGTAGCGCG
>JBCCZW010000763.1:0-1587 GCA_039186805.1 Verrucomicrobiota bacterium | reverse complement strand
TTCATATTCTTGAGGCTTTACGGTCTCTATCCAAGGATGCGGCTCCAAGGTTGCTTTGATCATCACCAAGACCTGCTTTTCCACGGGATAGAGGAAAGCGATGAGGAGTCCCCCAGAATCGTAATGCGCTCCGGCGAGTGGGATATCGCGGAAGAGGTTCTGTGGGAGGAAAGGGCGGGAAGGGATAGTCGGAAGCTTGTGCCAGAGAAAGGTAAGGTGCACTAGTTTTTCTGATCCGTGAGCCTCAATCCACTTTTTGGCTTTTACGAAGTAGATTTCTGGAGAATTGAAAAAGGTGGCATGAGCGTTTTTTCGACGCCAACCCTTTGACAACTCTGGCAGGCAAGTTGCGCATTAAACTAGGGCGTTGAGTATTTGCTTTGGAATAGAATTGTCGATTTGCGGAGGCTTGAGTTTCTTGTCGGTTACTTTTTTGCGTTAAGGTTCATGAGGAATTGCGTTTTTAGTTTGTTGGTGCTGATGGGGGCATCGTTTTCGTTAGCGGATGACAGTCCTGAGGCTGTTCAAGCAAACGATAGGCGCTCGGAGATCGTCGAGGCTAAGCGAGAGCCAACTCGTCAAGCGCGTCGTCGGTTTACGATGGCGCAGCCTAGGGGGCTGACGTTGAGCGAGCCTGGGGCGTATGAAGGGGAATTGCTCTTTGCTCCTCTCAATGGAACTTCCTCTTATGCGGTCGATGCGGAGGGGAAGGTGTTGAGAAGTTGGGATTCGGAGAGGCAGCCAGGTATGAGTGTTTACGCGGATGAGGATGGCTACATCGTTCGGGCGGCGAAAGTGAATCCTGCAACGGGTTCGCCCTTTGAACGGGCGGGAGGACCGGGCGGCTTACTGGAACGTTATTCTCCCTCAGGAGAGAGGGTCTGGCGCTTTGGGTACCATGACGATGAAGGCCACTTACACCACGATTTCACGCTGATGCCGAATGGAAACGTGTTAGCGATTGCGTGGGCGAAGGTCAGCTCAGAGGAGGCTCTCGCTAAGGGGAGAAGGCCGGAAGGCGTTTTTGGCAAATGGCTGTATTACACGCGTTTGGTAGAGATTGAACCTTCGTACCCGGAAGGGGGCGAGATTGTGTGGGTTTGGAATGCTTGGGACTATCTCGTGCAAGATTCCGATCCGGCGAAGCCTGGTTATGGGGCGGTGGTCGACAACGCCCACTTGATTGACATTAATTATTACCGTTCGCCTTTGCGCTCTTCCAATGCGCCGGCGGGCGAGGTTCAGAGCGGTGCAAAAAGGAAGACTTCGCGCATTGGCGAGGTGGACTGGATGCATGCGAATTCGGTCGATTACGACCCTGGCACGGGATTGATCTTAGTGAGCATTCATGGCTTTGACGAGGTTTGGGTGATCGATAAGCATGCGCCGGAGAAAGGCTTGGTTGCCCGTTTTGGAAATCCGCGAGCGCACGGGGCCGGGGGAGAAGCCGATCAGATATTTTTTCGGCAGCATGACGCTAACTGGATCGACGAAGGGCTTCCTGGAGAAGGGAATATCTTGCTCTTCAACAATGGTCTTCCAACGAAGGATAATGAATCAGCTTAAATTCCATAACCCTAGAAGCCG
>JBCCZW010000762.1:0-1610 GCA_039186805.1 Verrucomicrobiota bacterium | reverse complement strand
CGTCAATCTCATCTCACCAAGAGTAGACCCTTTGGCTGGGATGGCCTATGCCAAAGACGACGGGTCGATGCAACCAAGAAAAGCGATAGTCTTATCAGATGCTCCATTCTGGAGCAGATGAGGAGGAGACGGATATGAATTTGGAGGTATCTCCCGCGATGCAACGTATCCAGGAAGTGGGGAATTTATTGAATGCGATGCCTCGAGAGCGGATGGGGAATTTTCAGATGGATTCGATGGAGGCAATCGATCCCTTTAAGTACTACTTCAATAGTTTCGTGAGGGATTGGGTCGGCAATTGCGATATGGAGATCGTGCGCAAAGTGCGAACGAAAGGGAAGCTTGGCAGTTCGATCAAAGATACGGAGTACAAGGCGAAGTTCATTCGCTTCAAGAATATCATCGATACGGTGGGGCAGCTTTGCGAACGCTTGGACTCGAATACCCAGCAAGTGGGCGAGGAGGAGGTTGCTTTTAATCAGATCGTCTTTGGCAGCGCCGTTTTAAGCATTGTGGCGAGCTTGCAGGAGTGGTTCCCAGAGTTGGGAGTCGCTCAAAAGACCACCCCGATCAGCGTGGCGGATGTAACGGAGATTTAATTCGCTCGCTCGACGGTTTTCTAGCTATTGGCGGTCGGCTCTTCGTCGGTAGTTTGCTGGGAGAGGGCGTGGCTTATCTTGCTTCTAAGGATTAGAGTGTAGATGAGGATGATCGCAAAGGCGGCGGCGAAGTACCAGGGGAGGGCAGCGAAGGCGGTCTGAAAGATGGAGCCTTCATCAAGACTTGAGGACGTATCCGCGTTGCGGATATGGGCGACATAAAGACCAAAGCCGTAGGCGATGCCACCGTAGGCGAGATTAAAGGAGAGACCTTTAAAGCTGAGAACCGTAGCCCGAATATCGGAAGATGCGATGCGGTTGAGGTAATTGCTGACGAAGTAGCCGGTGAGCGCGATCGCTGCGTAGAGCAGGATCATGGGAACCGCTCCCCAATAAGGTATGAAGAGCGACATGAGCCACAGTCCTAAGAAAGCCAATACGCCGAGCAGTAGGAAATTGCGGCCCGGAGAGGAGTGGGTGACGAGGTAGTTGCCGATTTTTGGAAAGAAGACGGCGGATGTCCCGAGAATGGCGCCGATGAGGCCGAAGCTCCATTCGGGAATTGAGATTTGCCGGTAGAACTCGGAGTTGATCGTGAGAACCTGGCGGACGGCGTGATCAAAAAGGAGACCGCAAAGAATGATGGCGAAGGCGGCAGGCGTTTTGAGAATCCAGGCCCCGGCGGACAGGGTGTTTTTGATGGGCGCTGCGACGAGGTCGGAAAAGGTCCTCTGCTTCGCTTTCGCTTGCGCGGGAGAGGCGATATCGGTGATTTTCAATGCGACCGCAAGGGCGCCGAAGGAGAGGAGGAGCGTGAGGAAAAGGGGGAACTTCATGGTTTGCTCGGCAGTGAGCGTCCAATCGAGACCGATTAGGGCGAGTCCTTTGTTGAGGAGGCTGGCGTCGTAGACGACCGCGCCGATCGTCATCGCAAAGACGAAGGTCAGAGATTGGTAGCGCATTTGCTTTTCCAATACGTCGTTCCATTTCGATTCGAGGCCTACGGCCTTG
>JBCCZW010000761.1:0-1631 GCA_039186805.1 Verrucomicrobiota bacterium | reverse complement strand
GGAGAAGTTTATGCTATTCCCGGTATCATAGATTTGCATACAGATGCCCTAGAAAAGGAAATCACGCCGCGCCCCTCAGCAAACTTTCCAGTCGATGTCGCCCTCCAAGAATTAGAAGCCAAACTCCTCTGCTGCGGGGTCACCACCGTTTTCCACTCGCTTTACCTCGGCTACAAGGACGCCGAGAAAAACGCAAAAAAAGCGATCGATCGAGAAGCCCTCTTCAAAGCGGTCAACACCTTCGCCCAAGAGCGCTCGATGATCAATACGCGCCTACACTTGCGCTATGAGATCACAGGTCTCTACGCCTTGGATATCCTGGAGCGAATGCTCGAGTCTGGCTACATCGACCTACTCTCCTTCATGGACCACACCCCAGGGCAAGGACAATACTCTCGCGAAAACTTCCTCAATGACTCGATCAAGCGAGGGATGACCCCAGAAGCCGCCGAGAGAGAATTCAACGAAAAGCTCGCTCGTCCCAAGCTGAGCGGCGAACAGATCAAGAAGCTTGCCAGCAACGCCGCCAAACAAGGAATCCCGGTGGCCTCGCATGACGACGACACTCCCGAAAAAGTCCGCCAAATGCGCGACTTCGGCGTAAGCATTTGCGAATTCCCAATTACTCTCGAAGCCGCTCAGACAGCGATCGAACTCGGCATGTCCACCCTAGGCGGGGCTTCAAACGCCCTGCGAGGCGGATCGCTTACGGGAAACCTATCAATGCTCAAGGCCATCGACCACGGCGTCCTCGACGGATTTTGTTCAGATTACTACCCACCATCAATCATACACTCAGTATTCAAGCTTTGGTTATCGGCGAAAAAAACGCTCTCAGAAGCCGTCAACATGGCGACCCTCTACCCCGCGCAAGCCGCTGGAATCGATCACTTCACTGGATCGCTCGAACCCGGCAAGGATGCCGATATTGTCCTGGTTCGCCTGATCGAAGGTCGACCCAAGGTAGAACAAGTCATCTCTCGCGGAGAGCTCGTTCACCAATCCGCTTGGAGGCACAAGGGCTCTCAAAGCAATCTCGCAAATCGCAATCTCGAGATCGCGAAATCGCTTTAGACATTGAACTGATGAGCACTTCCGCCAAAGCCTGGTCCATCGAAGAACTCGACTATAACAGTTACGAAAGCAGGCAACGTTCGGAGATCGCCCCCGAAGCGATCCGTCAGCGCCTGAAGCAAGCCGCCGTCGGAAACCGCGCTCATTGGGATGGAACCTGGTCGCCGGCGCCCTACAAAGGCTTCGCCTTCCAAGCCATGGTTAACGGCGCGTCAAGCAACGCGCCTTTGAGTATCGATCTCGGCGAGATTCAAAACGAAGCAATTTCGCTCATAAAGCGTCCCGGCGTTCTCTACAAACTGCCCGCAGCCAGTTTCCACCAGACCGTCGCCAATACCTTTTCAGCCAATCGTCTCCAAGATAGCATTACAGACAAAGGCCTGCTTGAAGATTTTCCGAAAATCCTCGCTGAAGCCATCGAAGACCTCCCTCCTTCCGATTCCGAGGAAGCTCCCATGATGCGGATGATAGGCATTTCGGTTTTCCGTACGGCCTTCGGCATACTCGGCGTCTTCCCACGCCAAGATGACTTCAACCGCATCATCGGTTTCCGCGAT
>JBCCZW010000760.1:0-1684 GCA_039186805.1 Verrucomicrobiota bacterium | reverse complement strand
CACGGGTCGTAGATTCGAGTTCTCTCCAAACACTCGATCGGAGACAGGGGCGTTCTCCGCAATCAAGCTACGCAGCTTCTGCTTGCTGTTTTCGAAGCCTTTCTTTCCCGCTTCGCTCATGGCCCACCAAGTAGCGTCGGCGGCATTCCCATCGATCACTCCCTCTCCCGTAATGGCAATATCTTGAGCGTCTCGAGCAGAGATCAGCGGCGAATACGAATACACCTCGATCCCCTCCCAACGCGTGAACACGGGCGGCAAGTATCGCTCGGGTTCCGTGAAAAAGCTGATCATCGCAGCCGCCTCGATATGCAGGCAAACGCCGCTTTTCATTCGCACCGGACCCGTCCGGTAAACGCCCGACCGAAACACGACGCGCCCTCCTCCTTCCTCGCTACAAGCTTCAATGGCTGCCGCAATGGCATCCGTACAATCCGTTTTCCGATCGCCCACCGCTCCAAACGACTCGACCGTGTAATCCTTGCTGCGAATCGAAGGCTGCTGAACCGCCTTCCTCAAGGCATCCATCTCCGCCCATCCCGCCATCTGACGACTCGCAATCGACTTGCTATCCTCAGCTCGAAGTTGAAGAGCGGATACAACGCTGACCGCTCCCAATGATGAAATAAATGTTCTGCGCTTCATATCGTTCGTAAATTTCGAATTCTAATCCTCTGGTTGAAACTTCTTCATCGGAGTTAAAGTAACCGGACCCAAGAGACCAGAGGCGACCGGCCCCCATTTCGTAGCATCATAGTCCTCGTAAAGATGATCGACGAAATTGATATCGTAGAAAATCTTCCACTCGACTCCTCTCGCATCCAAATCTCGGATACGGTTGAAGGACAAGTTGGTCACTTCGACTTCCAGAACGTTTCGACCGGCTTGCAGGAAAGGGCCGATTTCCACGCGAAACGGGGCGCTGTAGAGAATACCCGCCTCCTCGCCATTAATGCGTACACGAGCGCTCTCTCTCACATCTCCCAGCTCCAAAACCCACTCGTCGGCTTCTTTAGCAGGCAGGTCGAACTCAATGGAGTAGCGAGCGGTTCCAGAGAATCTTTCTGCATCAGGATCTGCTGCCCCCGTCCAAGAACCCAGGATTGGCGTCGTAAAGGAACCCGGCAAGGTGGGCTCGCCTTCGATAAAATCCACTTTCCACTCGCCTTTGACCTGATGCGGCAGCGATGTCGGGCGAAAGAGCGGCCAAAGATCTCCCTTAATCTTTTTCGAAGTAAAGGTTCTTAGGATACGCGATTCGCCGGGCTGAAGCTGAAGATAAACCTCGTTTCCTTTCCGAATATCGGAAGCGACTCCAGACGCTCCCGTCTGCGGATCCATAATGACAACACTCTTGAAACTCGTCCCCAATCGCGTCCACCGATCCACCACTTGGCTCCCCAAATTAGCGATGAAGTAGTGGTAGCCCTCATCATGAGTTCGCCGGATGAAGTCCAGGCCGTGCCGCTTCATCCGTTCCCGCTTGGCCGGGGTATCGGAGATACCACGGTTGATGTCGCCCCAAGGCGCAATGCGTTTTTTGCTCTGGGCGATGAAGGACTGCAACTCAGCCTCGCGCTCCTCCCAGCGGTGAAAACCCGGCACAGTCTGAGGCATGCCGTCGATATATAATACCGTAACTCCCTCTTTCTCTAACTTGAGTAGACTCTTCATCGTTTCCAAT
>JBCCZW010000759.1:0-1708 GCA_039186805.1 Verrucomicrobiota bacterium | reverse complement strand
TTCCGATCAGCCTATAAAAGTCCTAGACTTGCCCCTCGCCTCCTTGAAACCCGGACAAAAGGTCAAACCTGTCGCCTCCACGCAAAACTCGTAATCGATTCGCCGAATCCGCACCGAAAAGCAAAATGGCTGAAGACCCGATAAGAAAACACCCTATCATCGCTTGGTTCGCCGAAAACTCGGTCGTATCCAATATCATGATGCTCATCATTTTGGGCTGGGGCATCTCATCTGCAATCAACATACGCAAAGAAGCTTTTCCTTCATTTGCCGCCGACTCAGTCACCGTACAAGTCCCTTTTAACGGCGGCGTTCCCGAAGATGTCGAGAGAGGCGTCGCGATAAAAATCGAAGAAGCCCTGCAAGGAGTAGACGGCATCGACCGTATCCGCTCTACGAGTACAGATACCGGAGCGACCGTGACGATTGACTCTTTGGAGGACTACCCCCTGACCAAGCTCTTCAACGACGTAAAAGTACAGGTCGACGCCATCTCTACATTTCCAGGCGAAGCTGAAAAGCCGGTCATTACCGAAAATCAAAGCCAAAACGAAGTCGTCTGGATCGATGTGCATGGCGATGTGCCTGAGCGTTTGCTAAAAGAGACTGCTCGCGACGTTCGCGACGAACTGCTCAAACTCCCCGACGTAAACAATGTACAGTCTTATGGGGATCGTGCCTATGAACTCTCTATAGAACCATCTGAAAGCAAGCTAAGGGCCTTCGACCTGACTTTCAATGAAGTGTCGAACGCTATTCGAAACAACTCAGTGGACCTTTCAGGTGGACTAGTAAGGTCAGAGCGCGGCAACATATCGCTCCGCTCGCGCGCCCAAGCTTACGTTGCCTCCGATTTCGAAAAGATTCCGCTCAGAACGAATCCGGATGGCACGCGAATCCTCCTCTCAGATGTCGCAGACATTCGCGACGGCTTCGTGGACCAGGTTTTTCTGAATCGATTCGATGGAAATCGCACGGTGAGCCTGAGAGTGACCACCGATGGCGACAAAGACATCATTCAAGCCGCCAAGCAGGCGATAGGTCTGGCCGAAACCTACCAAGAGCGTTTCGGCCTACCTGACGGGATCTCCCTAACCGCCTGGAACGATGGCTCGGAGTCGATTAGGAGCCGTCTCGAACTCCTTACTAAAAACGGCCTGCAAGGCGTCCTGCTCGTACTTCTTTCGCTAAGCTTATTTCTCAACATCCGCCTGGCGGCATGGGTTGCCATCGGTATCCCCGTATCCATTGCGGGCGCGCTCCTGCTCTTCCATCTACCTGTATTCAATATTTCACTAAACTTGATAACCGCCTTTTCGTTTATAATTGTATTGGGCATCATCGTTGACGACGCGATCGTCCTGGGAGAGTCCATCTTCACGGAAAAAGAAAATCAGAAACATCCAGATAGGCCGGATGCCGCAATCCGTGCTACCGTTCGCGGCGTATCCAAAGTGATCACACCGGCGACCTTTGGGGTGCTTACCACGATCGCTGCTTTCTTTCCCCTCACTCAAGTGTCCGGCCGCATGGGAAACGTCTTCGGTCAAATCGCGATTGGCGTTATCTTCTGCCTCATTTTCTCGCTTGTAGAATCTAAACTGATTCTACCCTCCCACCTTGCCCACATAGACGTTCACAAGACCTCGAGCAATCCGATCGCTCGCTTCTGGTCCCGCTTCCAAGGAATATTCGCCAGCGGCTTGAA
>JBCCZW010000758.1:0-1742 GCA_039186805.1 Verrucomicrobiota bacterium | reverse complement strand
ACCATAACTTTAACCGATCACCGCGATGATTACAGTCAATAACACCATAAGTTTTCTTAATGCAATCCTACTGAGAAAAATTTTTGTATCTTTTTTATTTTTTATTGTCATCATCAAATGATGAACTCTACGACTGACTTTCAGCCGTCAAATAGATTCACGAAGTCCTTTGGTCTGCTCATCTCCCGCCTTTCGATTCCATCAGCAAGCTTGACCCCACCCCCATTGCTGGTTGCGAGCGCTCAATCGATTGAAGCGAAAAACGAGTTCAACGATGAGCCTCTACTATCAGACCCGCGGAGCAGATTGAATATCTCAGCCCTTGCATCGCTAACCCTGAGCCATCGTCTTCGCCCCTGGACTTCGCCGATTCAAGAGCTGTCGACCGCGGCGAAGCGCCACCGCTACCGAAGGCCGCAGCAACGGCATGACCGCGAAAGCCCATCCAATCCTTCGGCTAGCGGGCTCGATGCGCGGAACGAAACGATGCGCTCGTTGCCAGATAGTGAAGCGAAGCCCGCTTGCTTTGGGGCGCGAAACGAAAGGACACAAACATGAAGCAATAGTGCCCTAAGGCTGCTCCCTGAAGCTCTTCATGATCCCTTTGCCCCGCGACACAAACGCGATCTTGCGCTTGAAATAGTCCAGCATCACCTTCGAGCCCAAGGCCGCTTCTACGTCTTCAGTCTCCTCGAAAGCAACTAAGTCCTTCAATACCACAAGCGCTAAAGGCACCCTCCATTTATCCGTGCCGGCTAAGCGATTGATGCCCGTCTCCCGCTGCTGCACGCATTCGTTGAGATACTCCCCCATATAGAGAATACAACCAATCTCCTCCTTCCATATCACGTATCGCAATTCCATATACGAGGTTAATACATACTCCGAATCGAGAGGCTTCAGATGCTTAGAGATATCCAGGTTGGTAGGCGGCATAAAGGCGTCTTTCACGCGGGCCGATTGCCTCAGCGCCCGCCCCTGATCGTACACTTCACTATTCTTTTTCGGCAACTCCATGAATGGCGGAGGATTCTTCGGACGCACGTCATAACCTTCGACCATCGAAGAAACCTTTTCCTTAATCTCGAAGTACTGAGGATAGTTTTTCGCCGCAGGCATATTCGGAGCATGGATAACCGTAATGCCCACTTCCCTACAGAATTCCAAAAACTCCTTCTGGCGCTTTCTCAAGGGGGTCAACGGATCTGCGCCTCCAACGCCATTCCAAGTGTCGATTAAAATAACCGCAGTTTCGCCGGGCTTTGCATGAAGGACGCCAGAAGCATTCGCCTTGCGATAGGTCGCTTCTTCACCCTCTTCGCCTGCGACTTCGACGATTTTCGGATAGAACTCTACGGGAATCTCCAACGATGAATCGCTTTCGGCCACGAGGCTTAAGCTAAGAAAAATCCCAAATGTGAAACTTACGAATGTTCGGGTCTGCCAAATCTCAGTCATAATTAACTCAAACTTCGATCCTACGCGCGAAAACCCCTAGCATCAACGCATAATTCACAAAGGAAGCGTCCGCTACTACGTCGCAGGACCTCAATTCATCCATTTGCGAAACCCATCTCAAACACGCTCTTCCCCAACAGAGACTGTCCAAGCGAACCATGACTTCACAGACTCATTATCAGGAGTCATACGGTCTTAAGGGCCTGAGTCACTATTTCTCGGAACCATTTATGAGATCTGTCCGTTTGAAATCTGGGATGCCAGGCTATTTTGCCATTTAGATT
>JBCCZW010000757.1:0-1768 GCA_039186805.1 Verrucomicrobiota bacterium | reverse complement strand
AAGCCTTCAAGCTCGTTCCCGGTCGATTTTACTCCGAGCCCGTCAATCAAGGCGATACCACGTATATCCTGTTCCTAAATGAAGAGATCGAAGGCTCAATTCCCTCGCTTGATGAGGTTAAGGAAAAGGTAGTCGCCGACTTCACCGAAGCCGAGCTCAACCGTCTCCGAGACGAATATGGCGACACCCTACAAGAGGAACTCGCCGCTGCCTCCGATGAGGAAAACTTCAATGCCCTCGCCGCGGAAAAGAATCTCAGCACAACAAGCTACGCCGACTTCAAGGCTAGCGAGCCTGCCGAAGGCCTCGACCGCAGCCTCCTTGGATCGTTCTCGACCCTCGGGCAAGGCGAAGTTTCAGACATGACCTCTCGTGGCGACAAAGGCTACTTCGTCTACGTATCCAAAAAAGACGTACCGGATATCGGTATCGACAACGAAGAGTACAAGAGTAACCTAGAGGCGCTGCGCAACCAATACCGCATGGTAACCGGCCCTCTCTTTGCCGAAACGCTCATCCAAAACGGTCTCCAGCAAAACCAGTAACTAGTCTGCCGCCCAGACTTGCCGATCATGCCGTTCCAGCGTTTCAGACCTACCTCTGGACGCTGCAAGCTTTGCAAAGGAAACCTGGAACTCAGCCTGGGTCCAGAGGAAGCGACGCCCACCGAATGTCCCAAGTGCGGCCAAGTGATCGAGACCGCGCCCACGCTCTCCGCTCCTCGAGCCAAAATTAACAAGAAGCCCAGTGTTTCCGAGGCGAAATCTGCAGGCTTTAAAGTGCTCAAACGTATCAGCGAGGGCGAATACGAATCGCAATAAAAGCCGCGAGTGAAGCGAGACCCCCAGCACATTCTCTTCGGACTAGAGGAAGACCAATACTCCCTCAAAGCCCTCGCCATGATCTGCTGGTTATATGTCGGGACACTCGTCTTCGCCGCCTTACTCAGTCCCTGGTTCTTCCGCTTAGTCAACGACTCGGACGCATTGCTAAGCATCTTAAGCGAAGATACCCTAGCCTATCTCCGAGAAAAGCCGATCACCCGTTTCTTCGATCGTATCCGCATCCTTGGCGTCCTTATCGTCCTCCCGCTGCTTTTCAAGTATGCCAAGCTCTACTCATTTTCGAAAATCGGTTTCCGTCGCACATTCAAGGAATTCTTCAAATGGTACGCCTACGGTCTCGGCATGATGGCTATCGTTCTTGCCGTCACGGTTTTCAGCCAATCCATAGAACCCAGAACCGACTGGTCGATTGGGCGGCAAATTGAAAAATCCCTTGGGGCCATCGTCGGAGCGACCACGCTCTCAATCGTCGAAGAAGTCATATTCCGCGGGCTCATCTTCCGGCTCTTCTACACGCTATTGAAACCGATTCCGGCCATCATCCTCTCCTCCCTGTTTTTCGCTTCGCTCCATTTCAAGATGAACCCAGAGCGCATCGCCCACCTAGGTCCGGAAGAAATAGGCCTACAAGAGGGATTCTTCGTCGCCTGGGGTTACGTCACCGCAGTTGCGGATGGCTTCAACCTGCTTTCCTTCATCAACTATTCGCTCGTTGGAATACTGCTGCACCAAGCCTTCCTAAAGACCGGCAACCTCTGGAGCAGCATCGGTCTCCACGCGGGCTGGGTCACAATAATGCTCAGCCTCAACAAGACTTTCCAAGCCGGCCCGAATGCCAACGCCTTCACCGGAACCCACCGCGTTATCGACGGCTTGTGGGTGACGATCGTGATGACAGCGTTCGTCATCGCCTTCGCCCTGTT
>JBCCZW010000756.1:0-1781 GCA_039186805.1 Verrucomicrobiota bacterium | reverse complement strand
GCGGATGCGCTCCGCCTATCTTGTAGGGGCTGGGCTAAAAATTGTATATTTTGGGCTTGGGGGCGGCTGATGACGGCGTCTTCAAACTGCGACACGCTTACACGAGTTGGGCGGATATGAGACAGAGGTCGTCTTCTTCTTGGTCTCTTCCGGTGAATGAACGGAGTCTTTCTATGATCAGGTCGAGATGCTGATCGTGGGGTTGTGATTGAATTTCAGATACAGAGCGCGAAAGGCCGTCGATGCCGAAGTCTTCGCCTTTCGTGTTGGAGGCTTCTACGATCCCATCGGTGAAGAGGAAAATTTGGTCGCCGGTGTTCAGGGGGTAGATTTGACTTTCGAACGCGCAATCCGGGATGAGGCCGAGGGCTGGGTTTTCGGGGGAGGGAGCGTCTAGTTCGCTAGAAAGGAGCGCGTGGACGCCTCCGTTTTGACAGAGCTCGCATTGTCCGTTTTCTATATCGATGAGCGCGAGTATTCCCGTCGCGAATACAAGTTGATATTTCTGGCCCAGCCAACTGTGGAGCATGTTATTGATTTCCTGCATGAACGCGACAGGCGTATCCGCGAGGTTGCGGATTTCGTTGACGGCCGCGTAGAGCATGGTGGTGATCATCGCGGCTCTGACTCCATGTCCCATGACGTCGGCCAAGAATATGGCCGGCTTGCCGCTGGGGGTGCGGATGACGGAGTAGAAATCGCCGCTTAGCTGAGTGGAAGGAATGTGCTTGGCGGAGAATTTCAAGAGGTCGCGGCCGTTCTGATCCTTGAACTCAGGTATGCCTTTGGTCAGCAGGCTTTGCTGCAGATTGCGAGCGAGGGCGAGTTCGTCTGCCAGTCGCTCATGTTCTTTGGCGAGTTCTTGCGAGAGTTGTTTCTTGGCAGTGATATCCCGCGAGATCCCGAATGTGCCGAGAGGGTAGCCCGATTGGGAGACCATGGGGAGCTTGACCGAATGGACCCAGATTTCGTTTCCTTTCCAAGTGACGAACTCCTCTTTTTCGATGCGGTCCTTCTCTCCTTTGACGAGAGCGATTTCGTCTGTGGCCGCTTCGTCTGCATGTTCTTGATCGAAGAGGTCGTAATCGGTGAGGCCGATCGCTTCGTCGGCTGCTGAGAGCCCCGAACGTTGAGCGAGGTATTCGCTGACGGCCATAAAGCGACCTTTGGCGTCCTTGAAGTAGATGTATTCAGGAAGGTCTTTCAGCAGCAGTTGAAAGAGCCAACCCGGAGACATGTTTCGGTTGATTGGGGGAGCGTTTCTTCTGAAATCGATTTCGAGTTCTTCTCGGCGTCGACAAATGCGGAGAGCGCTCTCCAGGGTTTGGAGAAAGTCGTCTCGTTGAAGGCGGCAAGCGAATATGTTGCGGCCGATTCCGGGCGAGAATTCTAGGAGTTCGCTGAATTGCGGATTCGTTTGAGGGTCGGTGGCGAAAATTGCCGGCGGGGCGCTAGGCCAATCTGAGATTGCTTTGGCGAGTTGCAGGGGCTTGTCGCTCCGAGAACCGACTAAAACGAGATCAACCTGCTCGTAGCAACCGCTGATGGGAAGGTCGCTTTCAACTGATTGTTCTTCGAGCTCGGGGTGTTTTTCGTTGAGCCATCGGGAGACGCGATCGTTGCAGTTGACTTTAAGTACCTTCATTCAGTCGGGAAAGATGCAAGCTCCTGAAGCGAATCGAAGCAATGGATTTCCAAGCGAAGAGGTAGAATTGCAGATGATTTAGGGCCAGGTATTGGTTCCAACTCTAAGAGATGACGAAATTGTGCGAGCCTTAGCG
>JBCCZW010000755.1:0-1786 GCA_039186805.1 Verrucomicrobiota bacterium | reverse complement strand
TCCATTTCCGGCATTTGTATGTCCATTAGGATGAACTGATAAGAGTTCTTCTCGGCTTTTTCGAAGGCTTCTCTTCCGTTTAAGGCGGTGTCGCAGGTGTAACCGATGCGCTTGAGCATCATGACGGCGACCTTTTGGTTGATATGGTTGTCTTCAGCCAGGAGCACATCAGCTCGTTCTTTCGTTTCAGCCTTCTCTTCATCTACTTCGATGGGAAGAAGTCTCTGGGTGGGTATTCGAATTTCGGATTCAATGGATTCTCTAGTCGGCGTGGGTTTCGCATCTTCGAAGACTTTTTCGGCTGAGATTGTGAAGGTGAAAGTCGAGCCTTTAGCGGGTTGGCTTTCTACCTCGATTGAGCCTCCCATCAGCTGGACCAGACGCTTGCTAATAACGAGGCCGAGACCTGTGCCCCCGTACTTTCTCGTGTTTGAGGAGTCTACTTGGCTGAACGACTTGAAGAGCAGGTTGAGCTTGTCTTGCGGGATGCCGATCCCGGTATCGGCGATTTCGAATCGAATGATGTAGGAGCTTTCGGTGGAGGTTTCGGTTTCGACGCTCACTCTGATGGAGCCTTGGTCCGTGAATTTCTGCGCGTTGCTCACTAAATTCATGAGAACTTGCTTGAGACGCGTGGGATCGGCTTTGACGAGTTTGGGAACATTGTCGTTGAAGTTCGAATACAATTCGATATTTCGTTTTTCGCAGTTGGCGGCGAAGAGAGCGATTACATCGTTTACCGACTCGCGAATGGACATGCTGGTTGGTTCGATGTCGATGCGGCCTGCCTCGATCTTCGAGTAGTCGAGGATGTCGGTGATGATCGCGACCAAAGAGTGACCGCTGGAGTGGATCGTTTGGAGCATTTCCTTCTGCTCTCCTTGGAGAGGGGTGTCGAGGAGGTTATCGGTCATGCCGACGATGCCGTTCATAGGCGTTCTTATTTCGTGGCTTACCATGGCAAGAAACTCGCTTTTCGCTTTGTTGGCTTGCTGCGCTCTTCGCTTGAGGTCTCGCTCGCGGAGGATGGCTTCTTGGAGGTTTATGTTACTGGCTCTCAGCTCTCTGGTTTGCTGATCCACTTGCTCTTGCAGCATTTCCTTGTCCGCGATAAGGTGCATGTGTCTTATCTTCAGTATCGATAGAACGAATACGAATGAAAATATTGTGTAGGCGATGTAGGCGAGATTGGTACGATAAATGGGTGGCGTTATTTCGAAGAAGTAAGTGGATTCGGGGCCTTCGAGTCCGCTATCGTTGATAGCCTTTACGTGAAAGATGTAGTTGCCTTCAGGCAGGTTGTAGTAGCGAGCTTCGCTGACATGAGCGGGATCGCTCCATTTTTGGTTGAGTCCTTCTAGCTTGAAACTGTGGCGTATGCCGTTTTCCGCAAGGTAGTAAGGCGTAGAAAAATCGAATACGAGGGAGTTGCTTTGGTAGGGGATGACCAGGTGTTCGCGATTATCTTCGAATTTGCTGTGATAGAGGGGGGTTGAGCTGTTTTCCGGCGAGATAGACTGAATTGTGGGCGAGGGGAATAGGTAGCCTTCTCCGATCATGGTGGTGTCTAGACGGGCGAGATTGCGTTGGGAGGTAAGCCAGACGATTCCGTCGTCTTCGAATTTCAATTCATTGATAGTAAAGTTGCTAAGCATCTGCAGTGTAGATCGGTCTTCGAAGTAAGTCCCATCTGGTTGGGGCCGCATTATCAGCTTTTCGGATACGGAATTTACCCAGAAATTCCCTTCTTCGTCCAAGGCGCACCTGGTGAGCAGTCTGATGTCTG
>JBCCZW010000754.1:0-1787 GCA_039186805.1 Verrucomicrobiota bacterium | reverse complement strand
GACATCGCGAAGGCTGCAGGAGTCAGCCACCCTACCGTCTCGAGAGCTCTTAATGATTCAAACCTCGTCAGCGAAAAAACGAAGGCTAAGATTCAGAACTTAGCGAAAAGACTAGGCTACACTCCAGATCCCATGCTCTCGGCGTTGGTGAAGTACAGAAACAACTTCATCCCGCACACCGCTACCTCAAGCATCGCTTTAGTCTGCGGGAGCCACATGATAAACCGATGGTCGGCGACTATTGAATCCGCCCGCGAGTACGCCCTTCACTTGGGCTACGGATTCGAGTTCTACGAATGGAAAGAAGAGCTTTCTCCCAAGCGCCATTCCCAAATTCTTCGGTCCAGAGGTATCAAAGGGATCATCCTAGGTCCGCTGACCATGAAGCATGATTTCGAATCGCCAAACCTTGACTGGGAGAACTTCGCAACGGTCACGATCGGACGCTTCATGGATAAGCCTACTCTGGATTCGATTACCGAAAATCAATTCGGCGCTGTGCGCATCTGTTTGGACGAAGCCCGAAAAAATGGATACAAAAGACCGGGACTAATCACTCACTCCCGCATTAACCTTCGGACTTACGATCGTTTGCGGTCCGCTTTCGACGCTCAAATGATCGATCTTCCATCCGAGGACCGAGTCAGAGCTTTGCTTATCGAAGGAGATCTCACGGCCGATACTCTCAAGGAGTGGGTCGAGCAAGAGAGACCTGATTGCCTGGTGGGGCACTCATTCGTGGGGGAAAATGTGAAAAATCATGGGTGGAAGATCCCCGGAGACTTCGCATTCGCGGCGATCGACCTCCAGGAATCCGATAACCAATCGAGAGACTATGGAGGAGCCATGCATAACGATGTAGAATTGGCTCGCCTGGCAGTCGCCACCCTCAACGACCACATTACGACTGGGACCTTTGGAATACCCGACCAACCAAAGTCGGTACTGCTAGGAAGCTACTGGAGCGACGGAGATTCTTTTCCGAAACCAAACCCTCAAAAGTAAACTGCCAGCCCCTCCTCAAAGGCTGGCAGTCATGTTCCTCCTCAGGCCGCCTGTGGCGGCCGATAACTTAAATTAATCATCCGCTAATCATGTCGGACCGGCTCATTCTGCAAAAGTTTCAAGCCACTATCGATTATCGAAAACTTTGCTGAGGTACCTTCCTTAATCTCGCCGGAAATAATTCCCTTGGCCAACGAGGTCTGAATGCTCCTCTGCATGAAGCGCTTCAGCGGACGAGCGCCGTAAACGGGGTCGAATCCTTTTTCAGCGACCCACTGCTTAGCCTCTTGATCCAGCTCAACAACGATGCGACGTTCTTCCAGAGTCTCGTTCAAATCCGCCAGTAGAAGATCTACGATCTTCTCGATATGGTCCAAGCCAAGTGGAGTGAATACGACCGTCTCATCCACCCTGTTCAGGAACTCCGGACGAAAACTGCGACGCAAATCCGTCATCACAGATTCCTCGACCGACTCCGGAATCGTATCGCCCGTTACTCCATCCAGCAGATGCTGGCTCCCGATATTCGACGTCATGATGATGATTGTATTTTTGAAATCGACCACCCGACCTTGAGAATCCGTAACCCGCCCATCATCGAGTACTTGTAGCAAAATATTAAATACATCAGGGTGCGCCTTCTCAATCTCATCGAACAGCAAGACCGAGTAAGGTTTGCGACGAACGGCTTCCGTCAACTGCCCTCCTTCTTCGTAACCCACATAGCCAGGAGGAGCGCCGATCAATCGAGCCACCGCGTGTCGCTCCATGTACTCGGACAT
>JBCCZW010000753.1:0-1850 GCA_039186805.1 Verrucomicrobiota bacterium | reverse complement strand
GAAAGGTGGTGGAGCTTCTCGAGCGCGTCGCGGTCGGGTTCTTGACCCTCTGCAAAGACGATCTTCGGGTAAAGATCGACTCGAGTGATGATGGGCTTGCCATTGGGCCCTTTTCCAAGGTGGCCGACGGCGTGATCCGTGTAGCTTTCGACGCCGATCTTTCGCATGGCGGCAATGGCAAGGAAAGTAAGCATGTGGCAGCTGGAGAGGGATGCGGTAAAGGCGGCTTCTGGATCGACACAGGAAGCGTCGCCGAGGAAATCGACAGCTGCTGAGGCTTGAAGCGTCGCGCCGTTTTCGAACTCCCAACTGTGATTCCGGGAATAAGTCTTGTAGGCGAATTCCTTGTTGTCGCGTTTCCAGGCGAGTTTTACTTTGTGTTCGGACATGGGAGTTATTGCTGGCGCATGAGGACCGTTTGGCAAGGAGTGGTTGCGGGCCTACGTGAGCGGGAGCGTTGACTTCGTGGCTGTTACAGTTTTTTTACCAGTGTTGTGGTTTTAGCAGAATTTTCCGCTGATCTGTCGGGGAATTCTGTCGTGTTAAATATTGGACCTCTCTCACGAATATTCTCCATGAGCGAAAAGCGCCCAGATAAGTGCTCCCACTGCAAGAAGCCCGCTTCGATTTTTTTGACGCAGGTAATAGATGGGAAGGTCGCAAAGGTGGCTTTTTGCGATTCGTGTCCTGAAGGTAAGGAGGCTCAGCAGAGTCTGGACGTGAATATCGTAGGCAAAGCGTCGCCAAAGTACGAATTACCGAAGCCTAGCTTGAATTTGTCGAGTGGCTCGAAATGTCCTCACTGCGGTTTTGGGCAGGATGATTTCAAGGAGTTGGGCCGGATGGGGTGCTCGCGTTGCTATGATGTGTTTGCGGACAAGCTATCGCCCATTTTGGGCAAGATTCATGAGGGAACTCAGCACAAGGGCAAGGTACCCGGTCGAGAGCCTGAGGAGATGGCGATCACGGTGTCGCCGCAGGAAATCTCTGATTTGAAGAACCGGCTGCAGGAGCATGTGCAGAAAGAGGAGTACGAGAAGGCGGCTGAAGTGAGGGATCGAATCAAGGAGCTCGAAGGATTGCTTTGATATGAGGACGGGCGGTGGGTCGAGGCGTTCCGTTCGTCGCTCTTCGAGCTATGGAGGACTGGCGAAAGCCTCTCCTACAATGCAGTGGCGCCTTTTACGTTTTCTTTGAAGTTGTTCGCTTGAGTTCATGAGCGAGGGTTTGGAGGTTTGTATCCTATGTTTTGGGACGATGAGTTGAGTCGCGGGCGGTTTCTGAAATTGGCGATCGCGTCGGGTCTTGCAGGGTTGGGTTTGGGCGCGCATCTTGAGGGAAAGACCTATCGCATCCAAAAAGGGGATACATTGTCTTCGATCGCTAAAAGAAATGGCGTTTCGGTTGGGGATTTGAAGCGGGCGAATGGTTTGCGGAGCGACACGATTATCGCTGGGCAGAGTTTGGAGATTCCTGAGGCAAGCGATAGGGACAGTCTCCAGCGCTTGAAGGGCATGACGCGGGGGTTGGGGATTTCCAAGAATCGCTGGAAATTTGTGGTGATCCATCACAGCGCGACGAAGCATGGGAATGCGGAGATCTTCGATAGCAACCATCGACGTCGTTGGAGGGATGGCTTGGCGTATCACTTCGTGATTGGCAATGGGGTCGATTCCGGGGATGGAGAGATCGAGATGGGCCGTCGTTGGGAGAAGCAAATTCGAGGGGCGCATTGCAAGGCTTCGATTTATAATGAGTTTGGGATCGGAGTCTGTCTGGTGGGCAACTTCATGGAGACAAAGCCGAGCTCGAAGCAATTGGTATCGCTGCACAATTTGATCGGTTTCTTG
>JBCCZW010000752.1:0-1868 GCA_039186805.1 Verrucomicrobiota bacterium | reverse complement strand
GATTCTGGATACGCTTCAGGCCCTACTGGAGCAACAGGACTTTGCTTCTCCAAAAAACTCTGCTCGCGGAACCATTGATCCGAAACTTTCGCCACGAAGTAACTGGCGGCAATCGCCAGCGACACTCCCAACGCGAGCAGAAAGGATCGGATCATTGTCTCAAATCAATTCGGGTCGATATCCTTCAAAAACTTAAAGACGTCACTATCGGTCGAAAGAATCAAAGTCGTATCATCGTCCAAGATTTCTCGATACGCTTCCAAACTCTTGGTGAACTCGTAGAACTCGATCGCTTCCGGGCTTTGGTTGTAAGCATCCGCATAAATCTGCGTCGCCTTCGCATCCGCCGCGCCTCGAACCTCCTCAACCTTGCGGTAAGCCTCAGACTCGATTCGCAAAAGCTCACGCTCCTTGCGACCCAAGATCTTCGCAGCTTCACCCGCGCCCTCCGAACGGAAACGCTCCGCAATCTGCTGGCGCTCGGAAATCATTCTCCGATAAATTTGCTGACGCACATCCGGGTTGTAGTTAATTCGCTTTAACCGAATATCCAACAGCGTAATACCCATTCCTTCAAGTTCTTGCTTCGCATTCTCGAAAATCTCTTTTTCGATCTCCGCTCTCCCCTTTGTGATCGGATATAGCGTGCCCAAGCTTTCCGATCCGCCCTCAAGATTCGGATCAATGGTCGGGGTCCGATCCTTCGTCGTCCGGATCACCTCAGTCAACTCATGCTTGGCAATCGCCGATCTCGTCGCGTTGCCGAGAATTCCATCCAAGCGAGACTGAGCCCGTCGCTCTTCCTTCAAGCTTTCGAAGTACTCTTTAGGGTCGGTGATCTGCCATCTGCCAAACGTATCCACAATTATGTACGTCTTATCTTTCGTCGGCATTTCAATCGGACGCCCGTCCCACTCCAGGACTCGCTTCTCGATCTTGTTTACCTGCTGAACGAACGGCGTCTTGAAATGCAGACCCGCCTCGGTTACCGGCTCGCCAATCGGCTTGCCGAATTGCGTGATAATCGCCTGCTCCGTGGGCGAAAGCGTATAGGCTGCCGAAACCCCAACGATCACCGCCAAAATTGCCAATAAGAATACCAAAAATCCGCTTACTGCTTTCATCGATATCGCCTCCTAGTTTTGGTTCAGTTGAAGCAAGGGAAGAATCTGCTTCGCTTCGTCGTCCATCACGATTTTCTTGCCCAAATTCGGAACCACCTCCTGCATCGTCTCAAGATACAAGCGACGTTTCGTTACCTCCGGCGCCTTTACGTATTCGCCGTAAACCGCTACAAAACGAGCAACGTCGCCCTGCGCTTCATTTACTCGCTTCAATGCATAACCTTCAGCCGCTTGAAGCCTTTGCTCCGCCTCGCCGCTTGCCCGAGGAATGACCTTATTGTATTCGCCGTTCGCGACATTAATCATCGTCTCCCGCTCCTGCTGAGCTTGATTGACCTCGTTAAATGAAGGCTGCACAGGCTGAGGAGGATTCACATCCATCAACTGCACCAATTCGATGTCTAAACCCAGTTCATACTTATCCACCAGCTCCTGCATCATTTCCCTCGCTCGACTATCGATTTCCTGACGGCCCACCGTAATGACCTCATCCACTGTGCGATCGCCCACAACCGTTCGCATCACCGACTCCGAGATGTCTCTCAAAGACCCCTCCGGATCGCGCACTCTGTACAAGAAGCTGACCGGATCCCCAATCTTGTACTGAATACTCCACACCAACCAATCGCAATATGCCTCGCAACGAAATGAGCGGCAGGAGGAGAAGAGCATGGTGACGGGCGATTTAAATGCGGCCTGGGTGGAGTGGAGTATTCAGTACAAGATTGGGGATCCGGTCAGCTT
>JBCCZW010000751.1:0-1869 GCA_039186805.1 Verrucomicrobiota bacterium | reverse complement strand
GCCGTCCCCCCGATCCGCGACAAGATGCGGATGCTGAACGAAGTGGGCCTCGGCTACGTCAAGGTCGGCCAGCAGGCGACGACCCTGTCGGGCGGCGAAGCGCAGCGCGTGAAGCTCGCAAAGGAGCTGTCGAAACGCTCAACCGGACAGACGCTCTACATCCTCGACGAGCCGACCACCGGCCTGCATTTCGAGGATGTGCGCAAACTGCTCGAAGTGCTGCACCGGCTGGTGGAGCAGGGCAACAGCGTGGTGGTGATTGAGCACAATCTCGACGTGATCAAGACGGCGGACTGGATCGTGGATTTGGGGCCGGAAGGCGGCGTGGGCGGCGGCGAGGTTGTGGCCGCCGGGACACCGGAGGAGGTGGCGCAGGAGGCGCGGTCGTTTACTGGGGCGTATTTGAAGCCGATGTTGGAGAAGGGCTCAGCTGCGCGGGAGGCGGCGGAGTAGAAGTCACTGCATTTTCTTCACATCGGACAAAATTTCCTCTTTCGACATGTTGGGGGCGTTGATAATCGAAAGCGCATCTGCCGCTTTAGATCGATTTGGAAGCAGGATGTTTCTTCGGTCTAAAGTAATTATCTCTGAGAAACCGCGGCTGATGAGTGCGTCGATTATCGGCATGACGAACTTCGTCGACCGCTGTGGAAGTCCCCGATGCAATGCCGAAATCAAGCGACCTGAACCTCTTTGAATGAACAACTTTCTCAGTATCGTAAGCAGCACCTTTGTCGGTTCTGGCAAATTCGACTTGATTACTGCCTCGTTAGTTGCTGCGAATTCAGAAAAATCTTCGATCGAGGTTCCTGAAAATAACCTTTTGGGCAAGTCCGATGCAGACATTGCTCCAATCACCCTCTCGATCACGCAGCGTTTGAATTTCGGAAATGACTTCTCTTCGTGCTTCAAGTCTGAGCGACCGAGTTCGAGCTTTCTAATTAGGCACTCTCTGAATTTAATATTTGAGAAATCCTGATTCGCGTCGACTTCCAAGTGATCAAAATATCCGTCGGAAATGATAAGGACATCGCCTGTGTATGAGATGGAGTTTTCGTTCATCACTGAGAATAAGTCGCATGTAAGCCTGGAGTATTTTGGATCCTTAGCGGATTGCTGGATCGCCAACTGTAGTGAGCCCGTTTCTCCTCCCAAATGCCAGAACACCATTTCTTTTCCGAGGATGCCAAGTGATTTTTCAAGATTCATCAGGTGTAGGTGGTCGTTGAATGGAGTTTCTAGATACTGTGAAACTTGACCGCTCGCTGCAGCATCCGCGAACGCGTCATCAACAAATGCTTTTGAGCCTGGTTTTCCGGGGACCGAGCCTAGTCCCGGCAAACGGCTAGTAAGCAAATCGGCCGGTTCATCGGCATCTTGTCCGAAGACCGAGTGAAAGACTTGGCGAAGGTCCGTAAGGCTTAAACTCGCCCCCCCTTCTGACTTTCTCGATCGTGAGGCAAGCCCTTCGATAAATTGTCTTAATGCTGTCGGTTCGAAGCCGGGGCCCCATATTTGCTCGATCTCGCGCTCACAAATACGCGTCAGAAGTAGGTCCCAACCTGCTGCCGGATTGAGACTCATAAGAGTATCGTCCGTTAAGAGGCCGCTGTTTGCGATGTATCCTAAAAGAAGAGGTCTGCTTGGAAGCCAAGCCGGCACGTTGTCTCCGCTTCTTCGCAGATATTTTTCTATATCTTTATCTGTGAACCCGGATAGGTCAAAGATACGAGCGTCAGGCGTTAGGCCCAAGGCTTCCATAGCCTCCGATCTCTGATCAAAATAGCTCTCTCTTCCCGCAATGAGAACAGCTGACGAATTGGGGGTCTCTCGTACGAAATTTTTGACCAATTCAACTGCGAAACGCCT
>JBCCZW010000750.1:0-1874 GCA_039186805.1 Verrucomicrobiota bacterium | reverse complement strand
GTATTCAAATGGTCTTGAATCAACGAGTCGCTTATGAGCCGGTAGAAACCTTAGACTTGGCGCAGCAGCTTATAAACGAGGGTAACGAGGCTCTAAAGAACTCTGTTTACAATTTTGCGAGGGAATGGTCGAACCGAGCTCCCGAAGATGCGTTTAATTATTTCGAGGAAAGCTATCGTTCGGAGAATAAGTCGGCGATCCTCGCCAGGACCGCAGTCGATTGGACGGGAGGAGAGTTCGATCGCGCTTTCAGAGCGGCTCAAGGTATAAGCGATGAGGCAACCCGTGTGGCGATTGCTCGGAATCTGAGTCAAAATCAGAATTTCGTCTATCAGTATCCGGAGGAGATCTTCGCTTACGTGGACAGTTTGTCTGAGTCTGCAGAAAAGGATCAGGTTTTGGATCGATTGGATTCGACGATTCGGAACTTAGAGAATCGCCGCTAGAAACCTCTGCCTAACGGTACAGTAACGGATGCGTTGCGGGACGGTTTGGTCTGGAGTGGGTTGAGGGTTTATTGATCGTATTCTTTCTGAATTAGGAAGTCTCGCGACTTCCGCTACATTTTCATGAGTAAGCCCAATATCATTATGATCCTAGCTGATGATCTCGGCTACGGCGACTGCAGTTGCTACGGGCAGGAGACTTGGAGGACGCCGCATATCGACCGTATGGCGGAAGAAGGGCTCCGCTTTACCGATTATTATACGACGAGTCCGGTTTGCGCGCCGGCGAGGGCTTCCGTGTTAACGGGTAAGCATTCGGGGCATTTGGCGATTCGGTCATTAAAGGATGGATACTTGCCGGATGATTTAAATACGATTCCAAAGGCTCTTAAGGAGCAGGGCTATCTGACGGCGATCATAGGCAAATATGGCGTAGGCAACGGGATGCCGGATGTGGATCCGATTCGAAAGGGGTTTGATTACCATTATGGATACAATTGCATGTTTCACGCTCATAACTACTTTCCGCCCTTTTTGCGGGAGAATGGATTGAGGGTGCCGCTGCGAAATGTCCCCCCGGCAGATGACAAGCGTCAGCGGGAGACGGGCGTGGGCGTAGCGGAAGTGAAAGTCGACTACTCGCCTGACTTTATCGATGATCACGCTCTGGACTTTATCGCTTCTGCGAAGGAGAATCCGTTCTTTTTATACTATACGCCGACCCTGCCGCATGCGAACAACGAGGGCGGCGATACGCCTGACGGGATGGAGGTGGATACGTATGGAGATTTTGAGGACGAGGATTGGGCGCCGAATGAGAAGGGCTTTGCGCGAATGGTGCAGCGATTGGACGAGGTGGTAGGGAAAGTGCTTGATAAGCTCGACGAGTTGGGGATTGCAGAGAATACGCTGGTGGTGTTTTCAAGCGATAACGGTCCGCACAATGAAGGCGGACATAAGGTCACTCGTTTTAACTCTTCTGGCGGTTTTCAAGGTTACAAGCGAAGCCTTCATGAAGGGGGTATCCGCATCCCCTTTATCGCTCGGTGGAAGGGAGTGATCGAACCGGGTGTGACGGATCACATGGGTTACTTTCCGGATTTGCTGCCGACTTTCTGCGATGCGGCGGGTGTGGAAAGCGAATTGGATGTGGACGGCAAATCGATTTTGCCTTTGCTGACTGGAAATAAGGAGAATTTGGATACGCACGAGTATCTCTATTTCGAGTTCAATAATCAACTGGCGGTTCGCAAGGGAAACATGAAGTACTATCGGAGCGAGGAGGGTGAGGAGTCGCTCTATCGCCTGGATACGGATCGCCGTGAGAATGTGGATTTGAAAGCGGAGCGCCCGGGAGTGTTTGCGGAGTTGAAGGGGTATGTGGATAAAGAGCATATTCCTCATACTTCTACGCGGGTTCCGGCATAC
>JBCCZW010000749.1:0-1898 GCA_039186805.1 Verrucomicrobiota bacterium | reverse complement strand
GGGTGAAGGCGAATTCGCCAGCGGGTCGGATGTCGGTGTTTTGGAGGCAGGTATCGCTAGTATTTTAGTACGCGTTCATCGGGGAGCGACCCGTTTGCGGGTATTGGCTTCTATGGGCCTTGGCTTGCAGGCAGAGTTGGAGATTGTTCGGGAAGCCCGCGATTTTGAGGAAGTGGCATTTGAGCAAAGGAATATTATATTATGAAGAAGGTTTTGCTATATTTAGTGTCGGCGGTCTTGGCCAAGTTCGCATCGGGGGAGAATATTCTCAAGAATCCAGGCTTTGAGGAAGGGGCGGCGTATTGGAACTCATCAGGCACGGAAGGGGCATATAAGGTCGAAGGTCAAGGGAGGAGAGGTTCTCGACTGACGCATTGGTTTGATGGAAAATATGCGGTGGAGACCAGTCAGGCGCTGGAAAACCTCGAGCCTGGTTTTTATCGGTTTTCCGCTTACACGATTGGAGGAGCCGGGGGCGAATCCTATATCTTCTTAAGAGACTACGGTGGGAAGGAGATTCGGAGGAAAGTGAAACCTTCTGAGTGGAACGACTGGAGGCGAACGGCGACTCGCGAGATTCGAGTGACGAGTGGGAGGTGCGAGATTGGAATTGCGAGTAAGAATCGATCTTGGTTTAGCGCGGATGATCTCGTGTTCGAAAAGGTACGCGATGCTGAGGGTAAGCCAGTCGAATCAACGGGCAGCTTGACGAATGATGGTAAGGCACCTGAGCTTGGGGATCGTAGCCAAGCTATACAGATTTTGGCGAACAAGGGATTTGACTACGCTAGAATTCGACTGCTGATCGATCCTCCTGGCAATCATGGCTTGCATCAGAATAACGGATACGTCCTTAAGACGGCTCGAATTGCGAAGGACAATGGAATGCGAGTTTTGCTGGACTTGTTCTATTCGGATTGGTGGGCGGATCCCGCTCACAATCGGGCCCCTGATCGGTGGGCTTCCATTAAGAAAATCGAGGTCCTCGAAGAAGTCGTGTACCGTTATACTAAGAACGTTTTGACGGTGTTTAAGCGAGAAGGAATCGAGCCGGAGATGATTCAGATCGGGAATGAGGTTAACCCAGGGATGTGCTTGGAACTGGGTGGAATTTATGTGAATGGATGGGAGTACTTTGTTGCCTTGACTAATGCGGGGTACCGGGCGGTGAAAGAGGTTTTGCCTGAGAGCGATGCGATGATCCACTATGCCGGGGTGGGTCCCGAGTCGATCGATTGGTACAAGGAATATGAAGCTCACGGTGGGCAGATGGATGTACTGGGGGTATCGTTCTACGAGATGTGGCATGGGTCTATCGATTCGGCAGCGGACACGGTGGAGCAGCTTCATGATCTGTTCGGTCGTACGGTTTATATCGTTGAAACGGCAGCCTACTGGAAACGCAGCGAAGCCTCTCGCAAGACCAACTATCCTCACACTCGGGAGGGACAGAATGCGTTTTTGCGTGACTTGATTGCAGCGGTGAAGGATCTGGAGGGCCTAGGTGGCGTTTTCTATTGGGGGGCGACTTGGACTCAGGCTCATCGATGGTTGGACGCCCCGAGTTGGAATAATGATGACGCCGGTTGCCGGGGATTGTTTGACGATGAAGGCAGAGCTACTCCGGGGATCGCCGCCTTTCAAGACTTAGGCCCTGATCTGGCCAAAGGGGTTGATATATCGGAGGCCCTTTACGCGGAGGCGATGGGCGTCGAGTACCGACCGTAGACTGTTTCGTATTTGAATTGTGAATATGTCTAGGATGAAACTTTTAGGACTCGCATTGTCGATGAGCGCTGCGGGTCCGGTTTGGGGCGAATCTTGCGATTCGCCCTATCCAAGCGCTGATTTCGTGATAGAGACGCACACTGAATGGGCTCGGTCTTATTATCCAAAGC
>JBCCZW010000748.1:0-1909 GCA_039186805.1 Verrucomicrobiota bacterium | reverse complement strand
TTACGCCTCGGGTATTGAAGAAGTCACTACATTTGCGAATGGCAGCGAGGGTGAAATCTCAGGTCTCGAATTGGCTTATCAACAAGAGCTTGGATTTATGGGCGACGTTTTCGAAGGTTTTGGCGTCATGGCGAACATTACCTTTCTAGATAGCGATGCGACCTATCCGACTCGCGAGAGTGAAGACGTTCCCTTTATCGGACAGTCCGATATGGTCGGCAATCTCGCTTTCACCTACGAGAAAGGCAAATTCTTTGCTCGAGCCGCGCTCAACTGGCGCAGCGAGCGTCTTCGCGAAGACGAGGCGATCGGGGGTAACATTTACGAAGACCTTTGGGTCGATGATTTCAGCCAGGTGGATTTGACCTTCCGCTATCGAGCAACGAAGAACTGGACGGTCTACACCGAGATCCTGAACATTACTGATGAGCCGTTCCATGTGTTCCTCAAATCTCCAAATGGTTCGCCGGATCGTAACGGTCAGGTTGAAGAGTACGGCTGGAGTTCGAATATCGGCTTTCGTTGGCACTACTGAGCCGAGAGTTCCCTGTCGAAAGCCTTTGAAGAGGCGCTTATGCTTATTTCAAGGCTACGTGGGCCGTTGTTCGCGGGAGAGGAGTGAGCGGCGGTCCTTTATAATAATAGTTATTGCGAGTACATGAAGCGCGTCGGATCTTTCTTGAGATCCGCCACATTAATCTTGTAGCGGAATTTGGGAGACTTTTGACGACTTAATCGAGTGTTCTCGTTGTAGAGACGCTTGGGAAGGGGCGGCTCGTGATCTCTTTGTTGGCCTAGGACGTATTTCGTTTTTTCGCTGGATTCGATTGGAGCTAGATCTAGTCTGTTACCCAATGATGATTGAAGCCCTCGCGATAGATGCCGCTTTGCCACAACGACCGGGTGGCCTTGTAGAAAGACCCTCCGCTGAAAAACCGCAGGCGCGGATCTGCGAGGGAACCGTCTGAATCCGCAGGCTATTTTCTAACCAACAGGAAAATGAATAAAGAAACCTATACGCCAGGACATAACCAGAATGCGACAAGTTTTATGGGTAAGCGTACCTTTGAATCTCATGGTCAGTTTTTTCGCTCCTGCTTGACAGGCAGTAGCGATATATTGGACCTAGGTTGTGGGCCTGGCACTATTTCGGTTGGTCTTTCGCGAACTACAGATGGGCAAGTTGTGGGGATCGATTTTGGCGAATCCCAGATCGAGAAGGCGCGGCAAAATGCGGCTGATGCGGGATGCAAAAATTTAGACTTCTATATTGGATCCTGCTACGAACTTCCATTCGACGATTGCGCTTTCGACCTCGTATTCTCGCATGCTCTGATGGAGCATCTGCGTGATCCTATCGCAGCGCTCAGAGAAGTTCGAAGGGTCTTGCGCCCAGGAGGAAAGATTGGGATTTGCAGCCCTGATGCGGACGGTTGGTTGCTATCTCCACCATCGAATGAACTCGAACAAGCAGTGGACAGATATGCCGACTTGCAGGCGTCGAACGGAGGTAATTTACGTATTGGAAAGCATTTCGGAGTTCTCTTGAAAAAGTCAGGATTCGCGGACGTCGAACTTTCAGCCCGCTATGAATGCTATCCTTCTTTGGACTTCATAGGGGAATATTTGGCGTTGCAGTTAGAGCAGAAGGGTGACGTCAAAGGGGCTCAGACGCTTAGAGCTTGGAGTAAGTCTGACGAAGGTATGTTTGCTCAGGCGTGGGTTTCGGCTATAGGAACGAAGGTCGAGCCAAAAAGCGGCTCAGAATAGAATCTATCACCAGGCCTCGAAAATTCCCCTGTTGTAAGCGAGCCATTGGGGGTTGAACTTCTTGCGAGCCTGTGCTGCGTTCTGCGCAAAACTACCGAAGCCGCAGGTCAACACCCTCCCAATAGTTCTAGTATGTATT
>JBCCZW010000747.1:0-1912 GCA_039186805.1 Verrucomicrobiota bacterium | reverse complement strand
CTCCGCTACTTCGGTCACAGGAGCCCCGAAACGCCGTCCAATGCCCTCGTTGATCGCGTAGGAATTGTGGATCGCCATTCCGTGTTCAATCTTCACGGCGCGAGGCATTCCGGTCGATCCGCTTGTGAACTGAAGAAAAGCCAAATCGTCCCACTTTGATTCGACCAAAGTCCTGTCCCCAATTTCCTGAGACGAAACCTCATCGGGCGTCAGAACCATTCTGCCGACGCCCTCTGCATGCTGATCACGAAGGTCTTGAGCCATTCGATCGCCGATAACAATTCGTTCAGCCCCGATGACGGCGCAATATTTGCCGAGACGATCGGCGAAATTAGACGAAGCTCCAAGACCGCCCGCCGCATTCGCAATCGCCGCCGGATGGGCCCCCAAACAAATCAATCCCAGCCAGGCTTCGATAAAGTCCCAAGAAGTCGGCAAGCAAAGAAGTACCCGATCGCCCGCGCGAACGCCCAAAGATCTCCATCGCCCCACAGAATCTTCTACCATAGAGAGCAATTCCGCATAGCTGCGTCGATCGCCTCCCTTTCCGCTCCTATCAAGTAAAGTAACTCCACTATCAACCCGGTTTTCCGCGGAATGGCGAAGCGCTTCGGCGAACGATTGAGGCAAATCGGAAAAAGACGTTTTACCGACGCCGGAAATGTGAGCGAGCTTTGACACTGATAAATCTACATCTCGGCCGCATGGACTTCCGGCTCATCGTCTACCGGAACCGCCTTGCCCGCAGCCTGCTTCTTGCCCCCGTTGATCGCTTTGTCCAGCCGCTGCTTCGCCACGCGATCAAGCGTATGCTGCACCTTATCGATATCGATTCCGACATCCTTCAATTCGACCATCAAGGCATTCAAGATTGGCGGCACGCCCTCCAAAACGTGGTGAATGTGATCACGCAAGCCTTTCGCTTTCACTTCAGCGGCCTCTTCATCGGTCTCATAGAGCTTCTTGAATTGCTCCTCGATATAGATGTGATTGAAGCCCAGGTGACGCGCCTCATCCTCCAGAATTCCCGCGCAAATTTCGCTCAAAACCGGATCGATATCCAGCTCTTTGAGCTCGTGAGATACCACTTGCGCCATAGACTCGCTCGCTAGAACGCCGGTCAGCCATTCGGTAGGATCCTTGGAAATAATGCGGCTTTGAAATAGGTAGCCGGCAGGAAACTTCCGAATCGACAAGGGCTCGCGATCGATCCGCTCGTAAAACCGGGCGAACAACTCTGTATGTCGCGCCTCGTCGACCGCCCACGTTGTCAGATAAAACTGGGCCGGCACTTCCGAGCGATGGCCCAAAATCGGAATGAGCCCCGAAACCGAATAAAGCGCAGACTGCTCCCCCGTTAAAACGGGCGTAAGCAAGCGTCCGAGCTGGTCTCTCATCTTCTCGGAAGAAATCCGGCCAGGCTTATTCCACTCAATATCCGCAGCGGACCACTGCTTTCGAATTCCTTGGTACCAGAGGCGCATCTGACGCTCATTGCTGAGGTCGGGCATTACTTTGTAGATATTCATGCGATAAAACTAGGTTTACCTTTTTAGAAAGGTCGGATCTATGGAAAAGCGCTGAATCTTTTCAAGACTTCCGTAGCTCGAATCCGATCCGTCGCGTAGCGCCCGTCAGGATTATTTGCAGCACCATCGCCAAAGCTTTTTCGCGACTCAAGGCCAAAAACAGCCGGATCAGGCGTCAACGGTCGCCTCTTCGTCTTCATCGAGGCGCTCGAGATCGTTCGACATGATCATCGTCTGGATTTTCCGCACGTACTCCCAACGCTGAGTCGAATACTTCACCAATCCCCTGGCCAGGTCCTTACCGTTGATCGTCGCATCCGCCGCTCGCAACTCGCGTCGGATCGCTCTCATGGCGACGTAGGCCCGATTTGTATTCAAATTAT
>JBCCZW010000746.1:0-1919 GCA_039186805.1 Verrucomicrobiota bacterium | reverse complement strand
TTGATCAAGTTAAGACGCTTAGCGTCATCATCATCCGTACGCTACCTCTGAAGCATCTCTACGTAACCAATTATCGGATTCAAAGGAGTCCTAAGCTCATGACTAATCACCGACAGAAATTCGTCCTTGGCTTTACTTAAGGCCTCCGCTTTTTCCTTTTCCCTCAGGATCTCTTCTTCGTTCAGCTTTCTATCCGTAATGTCTTGGGCTAGCAGCAGCACATGCTCGGATCGTTGCGGCGTTCCCGCCACAATCCGCAAAGACATTCTCGCATAGACCCGTTTACCCCCGTCTATGGAAAGCCAACAGTCCTTGGTCAAAATTCCTTTCTCGCTTTTCCTAATCGCTTCAGCTGTCAGATTGGCGCCATCCGCCTCCATCATATCCCCGAGGCAACGCCCATCCAGGCAACTCCAGCGGCAACCCAGCATTTCCAATAATTTGCCGTTCGGCTCAATCCATCGCAGTTCTGTATCCAAAATCCCAGCACCTGAGATTCCATTTTCAAAATAGCTCCGAAAACGCGCTTCGTTCGAACGCACGAGACCGTTTCGCTTTTCGATCTCAGCCATCATTTCATTAAAGGCATCCACCAAACGGCCAGTCTCATCGTTTCGCGTACGAGGGTGACGCGTCGAGAAGTCCTGCATCTGGGTGATGCGTTGAGCCGTCTCAGCAAGCTCCAAAATGGGTCGAGAAACAGTCCTCGCAATCCTGCCAGCAAGAAAGACAGCGACAAAAGAGATCGCTCCAATCAGAACCAATGCCACTGCTCCTCTCACCCATAGAAATCGATACACCTCATCCGTATCCGCTCTCACCACTACCACTCCCAACGGCTTCCCGTCGAGGATAACAGATTCGTTCACCAAAATCCGACCAGACGCCATTCCGGTGACGGATTCAAAGGCCGGAAGATCCTCAGAAGCCGGGTCTGATTCCCGAGAGTAGGTCGCCAGGACTCTACCATCCGTGAGATAAACCGCGCCCGCTTCCACAAACTTTCGCTCAGATAGAGCTTCCAGCACTTCGGTAGAGTCTTGTCTGTCTTCGAAAGCCAAAGCTGCCTCAAGATTCTGAGCGAGCATTCTAGTCGTCGTCTCGTAATCCTCCAGTACGCGATTTTTGAAGGCCTGAAACTCGATTAAGAATACGATCAAAACCGAGAGGCTTACCGCCGCCGAACTCACCGCAACGATCGCGATCATCATCTTTCGCTTCAAAGACGTTTCGCGATCCCAACTTTCGAATCTCTTCCCTATTCGATCAAAGTACTTTTTCATCTCAATCGATCACCCTCACCGCTAAGCGCAATAGCTGAGCTCTAAATTCTATTCTGTGGCGCGCTGCCTGGCGCGCGTTTATTTCAAAAGCCACCCGCTTATTTCGCTTAATGAAATTCACCATTCCCCCACTCTCAAGAAACCCGCCCGATGCGCCCATCAATAGGATCGGCCTGGTCGAGAGTCTAGAAACCACATACGAAACCTTCGAGATATCCACGTTTCCAAATAAAAGAGCGTCTAACGAGCGAAGCTGCTCCACGCTCGAACGTTCATCGAGGTAGACCGCTCTATAGTTTGAGAACTGGCCTCCCTCCGCCAAAATCGCCTGTAAAACCGTGAAAAGTTGCCGATCGGCGAAAACTCCAAACGCGAAGACTTCACCGACATCATCCGGATACTCGACAAATTGAGTCACACGTAAAGCCATCGCAGCCAATACCTTGTCTTGGTCGAGAGTCGGGTTTGCGCCCACAGCGCCCAATCCGAAGATCAAAGACGCGATCAGACACAAGCGGTATCTTAGGCCAAACAAGGAAAAGACCATAAAGTCGAGAGGATCCAAATCGAGTCTTAATACGGAAAGTCTCCGTTTGGACAACCTGGAAAGTAAGAGAGATTATGATTCTGCTACCG
>JBCCZW010000745.1:0-1926 GCA_039186805.1 Verrucomicrobiota bacterium | reverse complement strand
GCAGGCGCCGGTCTCGGAGGCGTTCTCGTACTGGTTCGCGGCGGAGGTGAACGACTGGTGGGGCCACCGGGAGGTGCGCGAGAGGGCCGTCCTCGAGGAGTTCGCGCGGGACTCGCTGGAGAACCTCCTCTTCTCCATCGCGCGGTTCCGGGAGGTCACCGACGCGTACCCGACGGCGTTCAGCGTGGTGTCCTTCGCGTTCAAGCAGGAGCGCTTCGAGCACGAGCACGCGGTGGATATAAAACTAGGAGACCAGACTGTGTTTCAAACAACCCATAACGCTCTGCAAAAATCCCTTTCCAAGTCCAATTCGAAGCAGTCCCCATAATCGCGAAATCTGCCTCTTCCTTAGAAGGAACCTCTTCGTGCTGTGGCACTGCTTTAGACGGATTCCCCGGGATCGAAACTGAAACTGCCGTATTCGCTCGATCGGAATCCCTTTCAACACCTCGGCTGCTTTCGAGTTCGACGGGATTGCTTATTTTCGGGATGACTGGAGATGGGATCGTATCCGGTTTCACTGGCTCAACCTTTTCGGCATTTCTAAGCCATTCGTTTTTTGCTTGTCCGAGATCTCGGAGTACTTGTATCACTGATTCCATCACAAAACGCCTCAGCTCGCCTTCGTTACGAAACCGCACTTCGCGCTTTGCTGGATGAACATTCACATCCACCGCAGAGGGATCGATATCGATCATCAAAAACGCGAGAGGATAACGCCCTTTCGGAATAAAAGTATGGTAACTCTCGACAAGAGCATAATACAGCACTCGACTGTCAATGGGTCGACCATTCACGAGTGTAATCATTTCCTGGCGCGTTGATCGCGATACCCCAGGCTTGCCGATCAACCCCTTAAGAGAAACCCCTGAATCCTCTGCTTCTATATCGACGAGATCACGCCCAATGCGACGACCCCATATTTCCGATACACGATCACGAAGCCCTCGACATACCGGAGATCGAAACAGCGTACGCCCATTCTCGATTAAGACAAAAGCACACTTTGGATGAGCCACCGCATACTGCCGCATCATCTGAACAATGTGTGCGGCTTCGGTATTATCGGCCTTTAGGAACTTTCGACGCACCGGCACCGAATTAAATAACTGCGCTACTTCAATGCGGGTCCCTGGGGGCATACCGACTTCCCGGCGATGCTCAATTTTCCCGGCATTCACCAGCACTTCACAACCCGATTCTGCATCTCTTGGGCGAGTTCGTAGCATGAATTTAGATACACTTGCAATCGAAGGCATCGCCTCACCTCGGAAACCGAAACTGGTTATCGCAAATAGATCCTCGGCTCCGGTTATCTTGCTAGTCGCATGGCGCTCCAAGCATAGAAGCGCGTCATCGGGAGTCATTCCAGATCCATCATCCTCGACGCGGATATAGGCCTTCCCCCCATTCCTGAACTCGACTTCGACTCGGGTGGCTCCAGCATCAAGGCTGTTTTCCACCAATTCTTTGACGACCGCTACCGGCCGCTCAATTACCTCTCCCGCCGCGATTTGGTTTGCGACCTGATCAGGCAATATACGGATTGATGACATTTGGATGAGCGCGCGCGATTAGCGGTTAAAAATCGCTTCCGGAAGATAGGCGGAGATGGTAGTGAGCGGTCGATTTACGAGTTGGCTCACCTTCAGGTCCAGAACCACGCTACACAAGACGTAAGCTTGCTCGCGAGAGATACCAATACGTGCCACGATATAATCGATTGCTCTTAGCACCGCCTGTTTGCAAGCGAATCGAGGATCTTCATGAGACTCGATAAAGACATGAAACGGTTTCGTCTGATAGCGTTCGGGTACCAGAGGACCCGCCGCAACTAGATAGGGCCCTGCCAAGGGTCTGTCCTTGATCAATCCCAATTTAAAAGTCACCTGCATTGGAGCTTCCATGCCATTGATCGACACTTCT
>JBCCZW010000744.1:0-1935 GCA_039186805.1 Verrucomicrobiota bacterium | reverse complement strand
CTCGTCGTAGAGGCGGGCGAGGCGCGCCGCGAAAGCAAAGCGGCGATTGGAAGCGCCTGATGAGCAGTAAGAGCGGACTAGGTCGAAGCGCGGCTTATCTTCAAGTTTCGAAAGAATGTCGTTGAGCAGCCAAGTGGCCTTGGATTCCTCGAATTTACCGCATTCCTCGAATTCGGGCTCGATGCCCTGAAGGAGCTTAGCGTAGAGCTTACCAGGAAGGGGAAAATCCCAGCCGAATGAGACGCCGGTGCGGCGCGCGATTTCGAAGCGAAGCCAGCGGGCGACGCCTGGATTGATGGTCATGACCGTTTCTTGGGAGAGTGTGTTGGGAAGCGGTTGATCTTGAAATACTTCCACGAGCGTCGCCGCGAGATTCTCCATGCGGTTGGAGGTGTGGAGGTGTAGCTTCTTGGGACCCATTTAGTGGGATTAGGAAAAGAGCTTGGTGGGATTAAGCGATAGATTTTTTCGGAAGGCTGGAGACTTGGCTTCGGGGGTCATCGGACTCACGTCCGATGCTACTTTTGGAGGTTTTGATCTTGGGCTTGCTGCTAGCTGTCGGAGGGGGCGAGTTATGAATGAAATGTCAAAAGAGGGGTCGAGGCATGAGGGGTGCTATGTAGTGCACGCGTACGTACACACATGCTTTTCTTGCCTAGGCAGTATCTTCTGAGATTTCTGTTCGTTCTGGGATTATCTTGGGGCGGGCTCTTTTGCGTATGGGCTCAGGAATCGGATGGAGAAGGCGAGGGTTCGGGAGGCGACGCCTCGTCTGAGGGAGATTCTACTGAGGGCTCGGAGGGCGATGAGGATGGGGAGGAAGAGGAGTATATCCCGCTGGAGAAACTGGTTTTCGTAGAGGCCTATTTCGATGATCAGGTTGGCGTGGATGGCTTGAATGGTGCCTACACCGTGTCGCTGTCGGCGGATGGATTGTTCGTTTATGCGGCTTCCATGAACGATGATGCGGTGAGCCTCTTTTCGCGGAATGCCGAGACAGGCGAACTGACTTACGTTTCGAGGGTGAAGGATGGAGAGAATGGTGTAGACGGCTTGAATGGAGCGCGGTCGATTGCGATTTCGCCTAACGGAGACTTCCTGTATGTCGTTTCAATGTTCGATCACGCTTTGGCTACCTTTGCCCGAAATACGGTGACGGGAACCTTGACCTATGTAGGGCGATTGAAGGATGGAGAAGGCGGCGTTGACGGCTTGAACGGGGCGCGCTCGGTGGCGATTTCTCCGGATGGCTTGAATTTGTATGTCGGCGGTTGGGGCGATAATGCGGTCGCGGTCTTCGCTAGGGACATTGCGACCGGGGTGCCGAGTTTTCTGGGGCGCCTGAAGGATGGAGAAGATGGTATCGATGGTTTGGATGCGCCCCACTTTTTGACGGTGAGTCCCGATGGGAAAAGCGTGTATGTCGCGCTTTGGGACGAAGATGCGGTTTCGTACTTTTCGAGGGATGCATCGGCGGGCTTGTTGACTTACGATGGAAAGGTTGTGGACGAGGTTGACGATGTGAATGGCTTGAAGGGACCGCGCTCGATCGCATGCAGTACGGATGGCAAATTCGTTTACGTGGCGTCTTGGAACGATGATGGCGTTTCGGTTTTCAACAGGGATGAAGCGGGCGTCTTGACCTACAACTCTTTGGTGACAGAAGGCTTAGGAAGAGTCGTGGGAATGGATGGGCCGCACTCTTTGGCGATCAGCGCAGAGGGCGGTTTCCTTTACGTGGCCTCGTTTTTCGATGATGCGATAACCGTTTTCGTGAGGGACCAAGAGACTGGGGGTTTGAGCTACGATCAGAGCATTTACGATTCGGATGAGGGCGTCGAGGGTTTGAATGGGGCCTTGACGGTGGCCACGAGTCCTGACGGCGAGCACGTGTATCTAGCTACCGCGAACGATAAATCATTGGTCGCGTTTCGG
>JBCCZW010000743.1:0-1953 GCA_039186805.1 Verrucomicrobiota bacterium | reverse complement strand
GCTTAGACTTCGCTCCCACCTTGGCGGAGCTCATGCACTTTGAAAAACGAGACATTTGGGATGGCCAGAGCTATGCGGAGTCGATTTGGGGGGGAGAGAATTCGGGACGGGATTCCTTGGTGATCAGTCAGTGCGCCCACGTCTGTCAGCGGAGCGTTCGATTCGGTCCTTGGTTGTACATGAGGACTTATCACGATGGCTATCATTTGTTTCCCAAGGAGATGCTTTATAACCTCGAGGAGGATCCGCATGAACAGTTCGACGTAGCTGAAAAGAATCCGGAAGTCTGTAATCAAGCATTACGATACCTTAGCGAGTGGCACGACGACATGATGTCTACGATGGAGTACGACAACGATCCGTTATGGACTGTAATGAAGGAAGGCGGACCGTTTCATGCGCGTGGCCATCTTCCCGCTTATTGCGAGCACTTGGAAAAAACCGGCCGCGCCTGGGCGGTGAAGGAGCTCAAGGAAAAGCATCCTCAAGAATTTGAATAGTACTGTGTTATGATTGGGTCGCGCCTTCGTCCTCTAGTCATCGGCGGCGCTTCGCCTCAGGCCTTGCTTCACCTTTACAATTAAAGGTGGAGCGAGGCTACGCGGTTCTCGTTATAGCGAATGAAGCCTAGCGGTTGCGCTTTCGAGCTTTAGCGGGAGGGGAATCAGAGGTCACGGCTCGAGGCGCTCGCGAGACTTTGGACTTTCTGCTATGCGAGCTCGAACCGTTCTTGGATTGAGCGTTCGAGCTCTGCTTTGATTCAGCGTTTGGATTGCCTTTTTTGCGGTATCTGCGTTGGCGATTGGAGTTCCGATTTTGGGTCCCTTTACCGCCGCTTTGAGTGAATGATCCCTGGTTTTTGCTACGCTTCTTGGGAGCTGTGGGCCGGGGAGATTCTTTTGAACGCTCGATTTCTATTTGCTCGCCCTTGCCGTTGATTGCGAAGAGCGGCATCTGCTTCTTCAGCAATTTCTCGATGCCCCAGAGGTATTCCATCTCCGATTCGCAAACGAGAGAGATCGCTTTGCCTTCCTTGCCGGCTCGACCGGTACGACCAATTCGGTGTACATAGTCTTCGGGTACATTTGGTAGTTCAAAATTAACTACATGAGGCAGCGATGCGATGTCCAAACCGCGCGCTGCGATGTCAGTGGCGACGAGCGCGCGGATTTTGTTCGCCTTGAACTCTCGAAGCGCTTTTTCGCGAGCGGATTGACTTTTGTTGCCGTGGATGGGCAACGCGGAGATTCCGTCGGTGCTGAGCTGCTTTGCCAGTCGGTTGGCTCCGTGTTTGGTGCGAGTAAAGACAAGGACTTGAGACCATTCGCCGCGCTTGATCATGCCGCTTAGCATGGCGCGTTTTGATTTTTGGCCGACCTGGAAGGCTTCTTGATCAACGCGATCGGCGGTGGAGTTGCGGGGCGCCACCTCGACTTCTGCGGGATCGTTAAGGATCGAATCCGCGAGGCGTTTTACTTCCTTGGAGTAGGTGGCCGAGAAAAAGAGGTTTTGCCTCTTCGCCGGAAGAAGTTTGAGGATCTTCTTGATGTCGTGGATGAACCCCATGTCCAACATGCGGTCGGCCTCATCGAGTACTAATAATTCGACGGCGGAGAGTTTGGCTTCGCCCCGTTCGCAGAGATCGAGCAGGCGTCCTGGAGTTGCCACTACAATATCGATGCCTCTGCGAAAGGCATTGATCTGGGCCTGAAATCCCACTCCGCCGAATACGACTGTAGAGTAGAGTTTGAGGCGCTGGCCGTAATCTAGAATACTCTGGTGAACTTGGGCTGCGAGTTCGCGGGTCGGCGCGAGAATGAGCGCTCTTGGTCGTTTATTGCGAAACTTGGATTCCGATAGGAGTTGGAGAAGGGGCAGACTGAATGCTGCAGTTTTGCCCGTGCCCGTTTGAGCGCCTCCTAGGACGTCTCTTCGGTCTAAGATCGCGGGAAT
>JBCCZW010000742.1:0-1959 GCA_039186805.1 Verrucomicrobiota bacterium | reverse complement strand
TCCTCAAGGCGCCGTTCAGCTACGAAGCATCGCGCGGCCTGTTTCAGCGTCTTGATGCGTTCGAGTCAGACCTCGTCAGTGGCGCGATAGCGGACATGGAAACCGAAGCCCACAGCTTCGTGGATGAGGGGGCTCGGGGTGCAGATCGCGAAACACGCCTCACAGCCCTTATGCGGTACACCGGCCAAGGTTGGGAGATCCCTTGATCCTGGAGGAGCAAGGACAGGAGAGTGCGGCGGCTTTGGTCGAATTACTCAACACTGGCCAGACTTCACTGATTTTGAGGCAAGGTCTCGAATTGCTTCTAGGGCGGAAGGAAACCCTGCCGTCTGATATTGATTTGAATGCCCTTTTGTCGCGCTGGTCCGAGCAACTGCCCGTACATCCGATTCGGGTCGATATTTTGCATGGGCTCGCCTCGATCAGTCTGGTATCCGGAGATTTCGAAACGGCGCAAGGAGCGGCAGAGACTGTGTTCGAAGAGTTTCCTGGGTCAGAAAAGATAGATTCTGCGACTCAGATACTCGCCTGGGTCAATTGGAATCAGGGATTGTACCGCTCGGCAGCGGTCTGGTTTGAGCGCTTGCGAGGCTCGATTGAGGACCCGATCCGCAAAGCGCAGCTTTCAGCGAAAGTTGGTGATTCCTATTTTTTGGCCGGTGACTACGAGTTGGCAGCTTCGAGCTATGCTCAGGCTTTGCAGGATCGGACCGCAATCGAAGATTTGTGGCCGACCCTCCAGTATCAGCGTATTTTGAGTTTGCTGCGGGGCGGGGCCATCGACTTGGCCACTCAAGCTATTGAGGATAATGCCGCGCTGTGGCGTAGCTCCGACTATGTGTTGCGGTGGCAGTTAGAATGGAACGTTGCGGTACAGTTGTCTCAGGAGGGGCAACGAAGTGAGGCACAGGCTCGATTGTCCAAAATGCTTCAGGATGCGTCTCTACCGGATTCGCTAGAAATGCGCTTCCGTTGGCTAAATGTAAGACTTCTCTTCGATTTAGGGGAATATGCGCCGGTTGTGGAGCAGGTTGAGCAATACCTCTCGGAAAATGACACCGCGTCGTCTTTGAGTCGGGAAGTGCGGGCCGAACTCTTGCTGCTAAGAGAGCGTGCGCGGATTCGGTCGGGCGTCGGTTTTGAATCAGTAGTTCAAGCCCTGGAGTCGATACGGACCGCATACTCCGAGACTTCCGCGGCTCCCGAGACGCTCTGGGTTGCCAGTCGGATTTTAGCGCGTGAGGGTCGGCTTCTGGATGCTGAGGAAGCGATGAATCGACTCGCTTCTGAATATGAAGGTTCGCCCTGGTCTCGTATGGCGCTTTTTGAGTCTGCGAATTTGGCCGAAGCGCGGGAAGATTATCAGCGAGCGGCTAATCGTCTGGAAGCCTTCGTGCAAGAGTCCCCCAATGACCCATTGGCTTTCACTGCCCGTTTGAACCAAGCTGACCTTTTGCGAAAGACGGGTAGTTTTGATGAGGCGCGGGTGCTGTTGCAGGGCGTTTTGCAAGAATTCCCAGATCATCCGGAGCGTTATTTAGGAGAAATGATTCGTTCGGATTTGCTCGCCGCAAGCAGTGAGAAAGCTCGCTTGGGTGATGCGGTTTCCGCCTATTTGCGTCTTTTGGATCTCGCCGGAGTGCCCTTTGATTTGCAATTGGAAGCGCATTACAAGCTCGGAAAAGTCTACGAGCGTCTGAATGACTCGGACGCGGCCGTCAAAGCTTGGCTTGAGGGAGTGATTCTTTTTGAAGAAGCGGCAGAATCCGAATTGGCGACAGGGCCCTACTGGGTGTCTCGAAGCTTGTTGGAGATTGCACGGATTTCTGAAGAAAGCCAAAATGTTGAGGCGGCGAAGGCCGCCTTGGAGCGCTTGATCTCCTTAGGTTTGCCCGGCAAGGCGGCTGCGAACTCAGCGCTTCGGCGCTTGCGTAGCCCCCTGGTTAACCTCAATGCTAC
>JBCCZW010000741.1:0-1960 GCA_039186805.1 Verrucomicrobiota bacterium | reverse complement strand
CTCCAGTAGCCCATCAGGATATTCCGCATACAATTAGCGATGGCGTGGTCATTTCCGAAAGCGATGCGATTATCGATGGTTACTACAACAGCACCGGAACATTTATCGGGGCTGCGATTGGCGGCGCGGCGGGTGCAACGATTGGCTCGGGCGATGGCAGGATTTTAGCGGCGACTGTCGGTACGATAGTGGGGATGAGCGTGGGGGCGGCTGCCCAGAAAGATATGACTTCGAAGAGGGCTCAGGAAATCCTCATCCGTCTCAACGAAGGCGAGGAGATATATATAGTTCTTGAGAGGACCGAGAGTCCGTTTTTCCAGGGTGACAAGGTGAAGGTAGTGAGGGATGCGTATGGCAATACCCGTGTGATTCCTTTCGACCAAGATCCATATTTGGGCGGGTATTCAGGCGAGGGGTATGATATCGGCGATATGGAACAGTCAGAGGAGGAACGCAAAAAAGCTGAATCTGACAGGTCGTTTTTGTACGAATAGTTTTTTGTTATGGATAGAGACACATTAAAGAAAGCGTTGAGCCTAGCTTTTGGTTCTTTGGCCCTTTTGAGTTTCGTTTTCTCCGCAGGGTGCGCATCGGGTGGCGGATACACGAAAGTACCTAGGACATCGGCTGGCGTTTCGCACAGCGTCGAGTTGGGAACTATCGTTCATGTGAGAAAAGTGAACATCGAAGGAGAGAGTTCCAATCTGGGCGTTGTTTCTGGGGTAGGAGCGGGAGCGGCTGTGGGACGAACGGTGGGTAGAGGCGATGGTTCTTTGATTGCGGGCGCTGCGGGCGCTGTGATCGGAGGCATTGCGGGTACGAAAATCGAGAAAGCGATGACGGCAAAGCTCGCGCAAGAGGTGACGATAGAGTCGGATGACGGAGGGACTATGGTAGTGGTTCAGGAACTACAAGATCCCGAGTTTCGTGAAGGCGACCGAGTGGCCATCTTGGAAACGAATGCCGGTTGGACGCGTATTCGTCATTACGATGAAGGAGATCAATTTTACTGATCGGAAGTTCTAAAGAAAAATATACCTTTTTAAGAGGCCTTCGGGTCTCTTTTTCATTTCCGAATCGAATGGAATCTCTCGGAGCGATCATGTTTCTCCGTTAGCTGGATTTTTTTATGGATTGATGCGGAGCTTCGATTCGAGATTGGACAGAGGTCCAGCCCCTTAACTTCGCTTGGGGAGTGTCTCGCCTTCTATCCAGCTGCAAGGGACGGCTGTAACGAAAGGCTGAGTCGGAGCTCCGAATTCGTTGCGAGCGAGCTGGTCGATGACTTGATTGGCAGCCACTTGCCCGATTTGGTACCAGTTGGCGTTGATGCCTGAAAAACTATTGGGGTTGTCGTTGCACATATCCAGATGGATAAAGCCGACGTCTCGCGGGATTTCCATGCCTACGTTCGCCAGCTCATCCGGGATGTGGCGTCGCATAGATAATATGGTCTCTATTCTGTTCTCGCGTATCCAGTCTGCAATGTCTTGGGAAGGGTCGTAGTCGACGGTGAATGCAGTTTCGAGGGTGAAGAACTTGGCCTCCTTCGCATGGATTCTCTCCGCGAGGAGCATGGACGCGACTCTCTTGTGCTTGATGAGGTGCTCGACTTTCCGGTTTGCGATGAGGCCGATCCTTTTGTATCCATTTTCTAATGCGTGTTCGATGGCCTTGAGAACGCCGGAGTATTGATCGCTTTCGATTTGATGGAGCTTGGTGTGAGTGATGGAGTATTGAATAGCGACGCAGGCAAATTTGGATACATCGATGTGTACCGGCTTTTTGGAGTCGTGCATATGCTCGAAGATTATGCCGCGGATGCCTCGGGCGTCCAGGACGTCGAGCATGCGTTCGGGAGTCATGCCTGGTTCGTCGAGGTAGAACTCCTCGATCTTGTAGCCCTGATGGGTGGCGTTTTCGATAGCGCCTTTCTTCAAATCGGTAAGATTGGGTATAG
>JBCCZW010000740.1:0-1970 GCA_039186805.1 Verrucomicrobiota bacterium | reverse complement strand
CTCTCTGAAAATTCCGTAACCTTCAACGGGAGAACCTGCTCCAAAGCATAAATCGATTTCTCAAGCCGCTCAACGCTGATGGTTCCCGATACCGTCATTTCCCCAAGGCCTTCCCCCACAAACACAATCTCCCCCGCATAGTGCCGCTGCAGGTCCGCCAGCACCTCGCCCAAGGGTTGATTGCGATAGTGAAATTGTCGTTCGCGCCAGGAGGCAAACGGAGCCTCAGTTGGGGAATTCGCTGCGATCGGTTCTTCTTCAAACATCGGCTGGTAAAGCGCCTGATCTCCGGCTTTCAAACGAACGAGGGCCTTGTTCGGCTCTTCTTTGTGGTAAATATCGACGACGCCCTCCTCGACCGCAACTGCGACCCTTTCCAGACCATTATCATCGCTTAAGTCCTCCCGAAGACTCACCGAAAAAACAGTCCCGATATCCCTAATGAGCGATTCCCCCGCCTCTACGGAAAACGGTCGCGGGTCCTCATTATCAACATCGAAGACAATCGATCCCGACAGCAGGACAACCTTCCTTTCAACATCGTCTAAAAGCAATCTGATTCGCGTTCCCGCATCCATCGTGACTCGCGTGCCATCTTCGAGAATCCTGCTCTCGATTTGCGCGATCTCCGTGCGGTAAACTTCACCCGTGCGCAAGAACGACATCCCGAAAATGACCAAAGCGATCGATGCGGCTGCCGCTAGACTGTATCCAAATATTGGAGCCAAACCTCTTCGCTTACGAGAGCTCTTTTGCAAAACTTCCTGGACTTCGCTAGCGTCGAACGCCTCTTGATTGTTCATTTGGCTGAGAGCGTAGGCCGCTTTATCATACTCGATGCGGTGCAGCTCCGATGCGTTGATCCAAGTTTCAAATGCAACCGAATCGGCTTCATCCCAGTCGACCCGATCTTTGCGACGCACAGCCCATTCCATCGCCGCAGCCTTCGCGACTTTGAGTTCTTTATTTTTGGACTGCTCGCTCATTCAATCGGGTACCGAAAAAGAGAACGCAAAAACGCAGGAAAGCCTCCATCTTTTTCTTCACCTATCACCAAAGACCGAGCTTATAACTCGTCCAACGCATCCCGCACATAGGCCGCGCCTTTGATGATATGTTTTTCCACGGTGCTTTTAGAGATGCCCAATTGATCGGAAATCTCCTTGTAGGTCATCCCGCCAAACCGACTCAATATGAAAACCTCGCGGCATCGCTTCGGCAGTTTTTCTACCGCCTTGCGAATCAACTCCAGCTCATCTGCGGCAGAAGCCACCTCCGACGGACTGCTGGTCTGGACTTCGACTTCGTCGAAAGCACTGTTCGCCACTAGTTCCTCAGGACGTGTTCCCTTGCGGCGAATTGTATCCGTAAGTAGATTGCGAGCAATTTGGAATAAAAGCGCCCGCGGCCTTTCAAGCGGCTTGCCAGACCACCATCTGAAAAAGCGTGCATAGGTTTCCTGCGTCAGGTCCTCGCTATCGTGACTCGAGAAGACGCGGCTCCTAAAGTAGCAGTGAAGCTCCGCATAAAATCGAAGTTCCCCAGAGCCTTGGTCAGCATTCTCAGATCCCTTGCTTTGCGCTATCGTAGAATCACCCATGATATCGATTTTTAAGGGGGAATTCGCCTGTCTCGACTGCCGACATAGTAAAAACACAGAATCTGAGCAATACGCTATTTCAAGCTGAAAATGAGACTGATTCTCACGCTGTAGCTTCTTAAGCGATTGAAAAAAGACGACTACACGCACGCTTGCGCCAACTTTAACAGCGCGCCTAGCGACGGGTCGAACGCGGACCATCTTGAGCGAGAAACGTACCTATCCCGATCTTTCCGAAGTCTTCTTACCCCCAAATTGTCTATCTCTGCCTGCAGAGCCGAAGCGTCGTTCGGTAGGATAAAAATACGTATCTTGATTATTAATACAATAGCTTCAAAATAGAAAAGCCCTGATGCAATCAGCATCGACT
>JBCCZW010000739.1:0-1974 GCA_039186805.1 Verrucomicrobiota bacterium | reverse complement strand
CAGATTTGGAGGGGATGTCGGCAGCAGCTATTGAGAGATCTGAGAGGGCCATGGCCGGGGTCTTGAATTATATACATGGCTGCAATCCGTTGGGCTTCGCTTACCTGACTGAGCTTGGTGAGCTCGGCGGGGATCGGTACCTGAATCGATTCTATCATGGAGATCTCCAGATTGTGAATACACCTCCGGCAGGCTATCTGTCAGGCGGTCCTAATGCGGGCTATTCTCGCTCAAACTCTCCACCTGCTGGCCAACCGCCCTTGAAGTCTTATGACGTTGCCTTGGAGGCTCCCAATAGTTGGGAGTACCTGGAAGGACAGATCGCTTATCAGTGTAAGTACATCGCGCTGCTTTCTTCTGTTATCGCTTATTATGCTGATAGGCCCTTTTGATTGAGGAAGGGTAGCCTCGAAAGTTGTCCGGAGGACGGCCCTGGAATGGGATCAGCATTCCCACGACCACTCAAAGGTCTAAAGCCTTCTGGAGGGAATTCGAAGGAATGTTTTCAGGAGGTTTAGTTTATAAAAGAGTAAATTTTTCGCTATTTCGCGATCTGCTAAGGAGTTTTCGATCGTTTGGTCAAAGGAGTCTTCCCTATTGGCCGATTGGGGTGGTTGAGAGGAGTCGGAAGGTGAGTGACCTGAGACGAGGCCAAGGAAGAGAATTGGACCTAGCGATTCCGGAAGATGAACCGAACGACATGGATTTTGATAGAGCGAAAGCGAGCGATGTACGCGAGCGAGAGGGTTTGACCGAACTCTCTGAAGGTGATTTTCATAGGTCGGCGGCCCCGCCTGAGTCCGTCTGGGCGAGTTTCGAGAGCGCGAGAATATTCGATCTGAGCGAGCTTTCGGAGATGCTCGACAACCAGAAGGAAGTGATTGATGCGGTGATTCAGGCCTTCAAGGAGAGCCTGGTTGAAAACTCTCAATCGCTGACGGATGTGGTCGAAGGGGGCAGTGACTTGAATCAAATCCGCTTTTATTCCCATTCCATTAAGGGAAGCAGTATCGGGTCGGGAGCTTTTGCGTTGGGCGAAGCGGCTGCCAAGCTAGAGGACGCTTGCCGTCGGGAGGATGCCCTGGAAGTTGCGGAAACTTACCCGCTTGTTCACGATTTGATAGGTCGAACGATAGAAGCCCTGGAGAAAATGGGTTACTAGGCTAGCCTTGCAAGTGAGCTTAGACAGCTTGCGAACTAATTGCATTTATTTGTTTTACTAATCGTGAACATTTTACGTCAAAATCCCGCTTGCATACTAGGAGGGGCCTCGTACCGTGATCGATTCCTACCGTTCCCACCATGGTCTCCACTAACGCAGATTTGGGCTACAACAGCAAAGTCGAAGGCGGCGTAATTGTCTCCAAGGCTGACGCGGTTATTAATTGGATTCGCACCCACTCTCTATGGCCTATGCCGATGGGGTTGGCGTGCTGCGCGATTGAGCTAATGGCAGCGGGCGCGTCTCGTTTCGACATTTCTCGATTTGGAGCGGAGGTGATGCGGTTTTCGCCTCGCCAGTCGGATGTGATGATTGTCGCTGGTACGGTCACTTACAAGATGGCGCCCCAGCTTCGACGGATTTATGACCAGATGGCCGAACCCAAATGGGTTATTGCGATGGGAGCCTGCGCGTCCTCCGGTGGCATGTACCGCTCTTACGCGACTTTGCAGGGGGTGGATCGAATTGTTCCGGTAGACGTTTACGTCAGTGGTTGCCCTCCGCGCCCTGAAGCGCTTTTGGATGCCCTGATCAAACTGCAGGACAAAGTAAGTACCGAGACCTCTGCTAAGAACCTTCTAAAGGTCTGATTTCTCCTCGATGATAGCTCAAGACCTCAAAGCCGCCCTCCAGGAAGTCTGTTCCGACCTGGTTGAACGGGAATCATTGGACTGGCCCGCCTTCAACTGTCCGCCTGAGAGCATTTTAGATGTGCTCAAATCGCTGCGCGACGACCACAATTACGACATGCT
>JBCCZW010000738.1:0-1982 GCA_039186805.1 Verrucomicrobiota bacterium | reverse complement strand
GTATGATTAGCGGGAGATTCGTTATCGACGGGCTGCCGCGAACCCGGCTGATAGCCTTTGCACCACACATCCGAACACAAAAACGACCCGCCCCTTGTAATGCGATAAATCACCCTTTGGCCTGGCGCCTTCACCGCTTCAAGCGGCGGGCCCTTGGGGTTCTCAGCTCCCGAAGAACGAGCAGAATAAGTCAACGGATGATAATAATCCGAAACGATTTCCCAAACGTTGCCCGCGATATCGTAAAGACCGTAGGGATTGGGTGGATACTGCTTTACCGGTGAGGTGGTCTTGTGTCCATCCTCGGCAGTATTTTCATGCGGCCATTCCCCTTGCCATATATTCGCCATCCACTGCTCATCCCCATTCGGAAAAAACTCTTCGCCCCATGCATAAGGCTTTCGCGCAAGTCCGCCGCGAGCGGCCTTTTCCCACTCCGCTTCCGTAGGCAAACGCTTGCCCGCCCACTCCGCATAGGCGGCCGCGTCCTCGTAGGTCACATTTACCACCGGGTGATCCAAGCGGTCTTCCCACCGAGTACCCGGACCTTTGGGCGCCCGCCAATTCGCCAGCGGTTCAAGGCGCCACCACTGATTGATATCCGACTCGCTGTACAAGTCTTCGTCGGGAGCCTGGAAGACGATTGAGCCGGAAAGATGCGCCACTTTAGAAGCATCCTTAATGCGGTCGATCATCGCCTGAAGTTTCACTCTCTCCTGATCCGAGCAAAATTCCAGATCGCGCTCCAGCATCTTTAAGTTGTAAGCCGCCGCTTCCTTAAGCTCTCGGATAGTTTGCTCCGGCAGAGGTCGCTCCGCAAAGGTTTTGTAGCCGGTCGCCTCCACAAACGCCGCAAACTCGCGATTCGTGACCTCTGTCTCGTCCATCCAGAAAGCGTCCACATAGACTTCATGGATCGGATAAGAACTTTGGTGGGAGTGCGAGTTGCCTCCCATCTCGCCCGCATCTCCTCCCATCTCGAAACGCCCACCGGGAATCAAAACCATGCCGTCCGGGACCTGAACTTCGCTAATCTCGAGAGGCTCGATCGAGCTTCCGCCAATATCCGAACAGGACATGAACAAGGGAGCCAGCAAAGCGAGGGTAGCTGCAATTCTAATAAAACGGGGCCTCTGAGCGTAAGAAACAAACACGAGGGCGATCCTATGAACGTCTCGTACTTCGCCAAGCCTCTTCCACCTGATCCAGAAAATTCTGCACGTTCGACTCGAACTTCAACTCCTGGGCTTCCCTCAAATGATCAAGCGCTTCCTTAAAATTGCCTCGCCTGACCTCCATTTGCCCCAGGGCCACCAAAGCTTCGCGCTGATAGTCTTCCACCGAAAGCGCGCGTTCGAAATAGAATTCTGCTTCCTCAAATTCGTCTTTATCGGAATAGTGACGCGCCAGCAATATAAGAGCCTCGCCATTTAAGGGATCTTCCTCCAAGATCGACACCAACCGTTGCGACCCACTCTCCTCCAATCCCAGTCGGAAATCGATCATTGCTCGAACCGACGCAAAACGCCTTCCCTCATCCAGTTCCAACTGCGGCGCTAATTTAAGCGAAAACGCGCTTGCAATGACATTCGCTTGATCCGCGTTACCGCTGCGACTCAGATGCTCTATTTGACGAATCAACGCCGAGGCATCGCGAGAATCGGCGAAATCCAACGAACTCACCGCTACTTCGGCTCCCAAATCAGTCGCCCCGCCCTGAATGTACAGACTAGCCAAGAGCGATAGGTTCTGAAATGTCACATCGCCTAAAGTACGAGCCATCTCCAGATTCGCCGCAGTCTCCTCCCTCAGGTCGAGGGCTAAATACGCATTCGCTTGAAGCAGCCAAAACTCCGACTCATCCGGATTCTCCGCAATCAATTCGTCATACAAAGCAATCGCCTCCGCATACTGATTCGCATTCAGAAGACACTGGGCCTCCCCCCTTTTGTAATCGAAGGAGTCCGGCGCGAACATCCTGG
>JBCCZW010000737.1:0-1986 GCA_039186805.1 Verrucomicrobiota bacterium | reverse complement strand
GCCGGACTCAAGCGAAGGTTTCCTCCAATCCGCTTCAAAAACAAATCATTAATTTTTCTAATTTTATTTAAACATTAAATTAGTTTTATTTCTTTACAAAATTCCCTAGCAATCTACAATTTACGACATGGAGGAACATCACGATGAAAATGAAAATTGTCAGTCTAACCGTTTTGTTGATCGTGGTTCTGTTCGTTCTTGCCGCATGCTCGAATGAGAAGCCCCAAGGCGCGCCTGAGCCACCCAAGATCAACCTGCTCAGCAAAACAGATGCGAAGAAGTTCATCCTCGAGCATCTCGATCTCCCTGAAGATCGCGCCACCGAAGTCCGCCTATTGCCCGAACTTGTTCGACCCAACAGCTTTATCGACGAAATCGCGTCGAAAGAACGCTACAATAACCGAAACTACAATTGGTTCTTCTTCATCGATGAAGCTCCGGGGGCCGTCTTTCCGCACACCGTCAAATACGGTTTTCTCGACCCGGAAACCCAAAAGATCGAAACAGTCAATCGGAGAAACCTTCCCACCATCAATGGCGAAGCCATCTGGGAAACTCCTGCGGCGTATCTAGATAACGCAGACGTCATCTACACTACCGTTCGCGAAGGCGACTACGCCTCGACCCTCACGCTGCCAAGCTTGGCCAAAGGCTACCTCGATCGCGACGAAACTCCCGCCCTCGTCGATCGCAATACCGACCGAATCGGAAACGACGACGCTGTAAGACGTTACGCCATTCTGCTAAGCAATCGCAGTAGCGCATTCATGGATACGTTCTATAAGGAAAACCTGGAAGCGATGGCGGAAGCTCTTAAGCGCTGCGGCTACCAAGTCCCCGAGTACCTTGCGGACGGACATTCAGAAACCCGCAAGCCCTACATCGACCTAGCCAAAGAAACAGGCTACGGACTCTACCAACTCCGGCACTTCGTCCGTAACCACGACGACCATAATGACCGAGACGAGGAGATTCTTATCTACCTCACCGGCGACTTCGGACTCGAAAAATCCTCTCGCGGCGACAAGGCCTACGTCAAACTCGACTTTGGCTACGCCGGCGAAAAGGCCGACCGCAAAGTGAACAAACGTTTCTACGGTAAAGACCTCGCGGATATCATCTCGTCATTGGAGTCCAACCACATCGGACTGGTAGTTGACGGCAGCCATGCAGACGGATTCCTAAGCGACTTCAAATACATGCGTCGCATGAAAACCCTCATCGCATCCTGCGAATCGGGAGAGTACGCTTACACCCACCTCGTCGAAGCAGCCGATAACGGAGCAGTCGCAGATCCCCACCGCCGCATTCACGGCGAAAACGGAACTGAGTTCACAAGCTCCTTCGCTAAGGGTCTCAACGAAATCGCCAAAACAGCGAGCGGTAAGGGCGTTCCAATCAACACGCTCCTAAGCGCCGGCTACCGAGCCGCCCTCGAAAACGACCTATCCGCCATCGCCGGCGTCACGCACCCGGTGGCTATATCCAAAATCAGCAAGGAGAACGACAGCTAGCAAAAGTCAAAGAATCTCATTCTCCATAACCGTCACCTAAGACGGACCTTGCTGACAATGAGCTGCGCCCCTCCCAGGACGCAGCTTTTTGCGAACCAAATTCGCCCAAAAAAACTCTTTCTCTCAATCCTCGATCAAGTCCCATGAATGTACCATCGGGTGTAAGCCCGATGATCACTAAAAAGCCGAATTCGCTTCCTCAGAATCCAGCCTTTTAGTAACCATCATGCAGGTCTATCGTTCATCCTTTTAGGCGCGATCGTCGATCATACACGTCAGGTTAGATACGCAAGCTTATGAAAATTAGCGCCTTAGGGCGGAAAAAAGATTTCATTTAAGGAGCGCTTTCGCTCCGAAAACCCTCAAGGTCGTCGAGGATGGACAGTCTTATACCATCCTCGGCGGGCGTCGCGAAGCTGCTCGGCTCGATCGATATCGATTCCCTCGCCCGCGAAAGCGGCTTCTCCAAGCG
>JBCCZW010000736.1:0-1995 GCA_039186805.1 Verrucomicrobiota bacterium | reverse complement strand
GCCGAAAACCTCGTCGAGTACATCACCGGTTTGGACATCGAAGAAATGTGCGCGGAGCTCACCGCATTCATCCCCGGCCGTGAACTCGACGACGACGGCAACATCCTTCTCCGTTACGAAGGAGGAGCGAAGGGAATCTTTTACGCCTCGCAGATTTCCAATGGCGACGAGAACAACCTCAACGTTCGCATCTATGGCACTAAGGCCTCCTTGGAATGGCACCAAGAGCATCCTAACGAACTCATCGTTAAGTACTCCGACAAGCCACGCCAAATCCTCCGCCGCGGCAACGATTACGTTTGCAAGGCGGCGGCCGATGCGACTCGCACACCCTTCGGGCACCCCGAAGCCTTCATCGAAGCCTTCGCCAACGTCTATATGTCGGCAGCCAAGGCCATCGAAGCCGAGGTCTCCGGGAAGAAGATACCTAAAAATCTCGACTTCCCAACCGTCGAAGACGGCATCAAAGGCATGGCCTTTATCGCCACCGCCGTAAAGTCATCCAAGTCCAAAAGCAAGTGGACCAAGATGCTCAAAGCTTAAAGCGATAAGCCGTATCCACTTTCCAAAGACCGAACGCGAAGGCACTCGGTCTTTTTTGTCTACAAATCTGTAGACGCGATCGCTGATCGCGTATGCGGTCCCCGACCGCGTCTACATAACTTCCTACCACTCCCGCGAATCCACATAATCCCGCAGAGTCTCGATAAACGCCCTAGCGCCCGCTGGCAAATAACGTCGATTATTCGTCATCAAGAAAACCAGACGCATCATTCTTTCCGATATCAACGGTCGGAACACAATATCGTAAGGCGAATGCTCTTCCTCCGACATCTCCGGCAAAATCGATAGCCCTACCCCCTGATGCACCAAAGCTTTCACTGTATTGAGCTGTGAACAATACCCGATTATCTTCGGTTCCACTTCATTTCGCCCGAAGAGCTCGACCAACTTCTCTCCCACCGTATTCGCTTCACCTAGAGCAATCAATGGTTCGTCCTTGAAGTCCTTAATCGATATCCGTTCCTTGGATACAAGTGGATGCTCCCTTGGCAAAACAAGCCGAAGGTCCTCTTGAAGAATCGGCTCCACATCCAAATGGGGACTTCCCCCCGAATACGACGATAGGGCCAATTCCAAGTTCCCTTCCAGCACCTCCTCAATTAATCGATTCCGCAACGCCTCCTCCACTTCGATCTCCAACTCCGGGTACCGATCGCGGCAAATCGCAATCACCTCGGGAATAATGTAAGACCCAATCGAAGGCGTAAATCCAACTCTCACTTTCCCCTTAACCTCTGAAGCGGCTTCGCCGATCTCCAGCTGGGCATTCTCCACCTCCATCAAAATCCGTCGCGCCCGACGCTCCAGAAATCTCCCCGCATCGGTCAACTCCGCCCTCCGTCCCAAACGGTCGAACAGCTTCTGTCCCAACTCCTCCTCAAGCTTGATGATCTGAGCGCTCAGAGACGGCTGAGAAACAAAGCTCTTCGCTGCGGCTCGCGTGAAGTTGCCTTCATCCGCCACCGCCAAGAAGTACCTCAGTTGATGAAATTCCATAGGTTTTCCCTATTACTTAGATAAGTTATAAGTATTTCAAGTTATAACAGAAATGCGCGATACTCTCCCCGTCAGCAAAACTGACATACAAAATGAACACACGTAACAAGAGTAACATCATCGCTTCAATCATCCTCGCGTTGGTACCAATCGGTCCGCTCGCCCTGCTCTATCCAGCAGGTGATGTAGTCGCCGGAGTGGTCGTCATCGCGGCTCTCATTACTCTGGGAGTTATGGAAGTTCGCCAGAGCGCCAACCGGATCCTCCCGGACCGCAAGCGCAATGGTGGGTCGCTCTATCGCGCAGCGATGGGGTCCCAAGCGATGAAATAAATAAGAAATCAAACTAGCCCGCTGCCCCCGTGGTGGCGGGCTAAGTAAAGCAAACGGAAAGGGATTGGGGTAAGGGTCCATTTTCCATTGCTAAAACACCATT
>JBCCZW010000735.1:0-2021 GCA_039186805.1 Verrucomicrobiota bacterium | reverse complement strand
CCCAGCGAGCGAGTCTCTGTTTGGAGAGACCCGGCGGATTGTCGATAGCTTGGGAGATCTTCATCTGAATTGGGCGAGATGACGTCTAGGTGATGGAGGCAATGTGGCGAGCGAAAATTGAGTGAGAAATTAGGAACTTGGGTTGGCTGATTCGGTTAAATGACTGCGGGTTTTGAGGTTCTGAGTCGCGGAGATGGTGGGTTTTTTGCATGACAACGACGCGGGAATTGGTAAGGGGTTGGCTTTTCGCTCTATGGGATTGTCTTCTTTAAAACGGGCTTCGCTTCATACGCATGGTTGTCGATTGAATCAGTCGGAGACTACGCTTATTCAGCAGCGTCTCAAGGATGAGGGCTATGAGATCGTCCCGTTTGGCGAAGAGGCGGATTTGGGGATTATAAATACCTGTACGGTTACGAATTTGGCGGATGCTAAGTGCAGACAGACGATTCGGCAATTCGTTCGCAAGAATCCTGAGGCCTATACTGCTGTGGTGGGCTGCTACTCTCAGATGGGCGCGAAGGAGATCGCATCGATCGAGGGAGTGGACTTGATCATTGGAAATCAAGAGAAGATGAGCGTGGTGGATTTCATCGGCCAGGAAAAGAATGAGAAGCCGGTGATCATTCGCGATCGTATTTCCAAGGAGGATTTTTCGATCAACTTCATGGGAGATGCGCCTTTCAACCAACGGGCGAATTTGAAGATTCAAGATGGGTGCAGTTTTGTTTGCAGCTTTTGCATTATACCGTTCGCGCGAGGCGCTTCGCGTGCTCGGGATTTAGCGAATCTGATTGAAGAGACTAAGGCGAAGGTGGCGCAGGGCGTTCGCGAGATTGTGATTACCGGAGTGAATATTGGTACCTACAATTCGAAGGATGGCGATTTGCTGAGGGTGATCGAAGAGGTAAATGGGGTTCCTGGCATCGACCGTATTCGGATTAGCAGCATCGAACCGACGACGATTCCGACCGAGTTATTCGCTTGGATGAACGATGAGCAGCATGCTTTGCTGCCGTTCTTCCATATACCGTTACAGGCGGGTAGCGACAAGGTATTGAAGGAGATGCGACGGCGGTATACGATTTCTGAATACTTGGATTTTTTGCATCTGGCTCATGACAGCGTACCCGGTTGCTATATCGGGACGGATATCATGGTTGGATTTTCGGGCGAGACCGAAGATGAGTTTTTAGAGACTTGTTCGGTCTTCTTGGACAATCCTTTCGATTTCTGCCACGTGTTTTCGTATTCCGAGCGTGAAGGAACTCTGGCGGCGAGACGTACTGATCAAGTTCCGATCGAGGAACGCCAACGTCGGAGCGCTCACTTGAGGCGTTTGTCAGCGAAAAAGCGATACGACATGTATGAGTCGCACGTGGGGCGGACAATGAAGGTTCTTTTCGAAAACCCGAAACCGGACCATTGGCCGTCTTATACGGACAACTACATTCGGGTGATCGTGCCGCGGCATTCAGACGATCCGGTTAACTTGGCGAATCGTACGGCGATGGTAAAATTGAAAGGGATGGCCGCGGATTTTGTAGAGGGTGAGATTGTGGAGATTTTGGACTAGGAGGGTGTCGGGGAGGGGTTTCGGATCTCTCTCGAGATCCGCTACTTACTTTAAATGGTTGGAGATGCGCATAGCGCCCGTTTTTCTTTCACCTGTTGCGGACTTCTAGACTGTGGAGTGGGAGACTGTGGCGGCCGAAGTTGATAAAAAGGGTGAGGGTGCGTTCGCCTCTAATGAACTTATCGAGTTGTCTGGGATGCTTTTTCTCCCCGTTGAAGAAAGTGGCTTGGATTTGATCGGCTCGTAGTCTGCGGGAGCTTTTGAGCGGATTATAGACGTTAACCATTGCCCAGCGCTCGCCTGTAGAGCTGCTAAGGAATCGGTAGTCGGCGAGTTGGAAGTCGCTGCGAGCGATGCGCGGTTCTGGATCATCGTCTTCCAGGTAAATGTGGAAGTTCAGGGGGCTTGGGTCGTCAAAGGTGAGATGGGGCGGAATTGGAGGTGG
>JBCCZW010000734.1:0-2023 GCA_039186805.1 Verrucomicrobiota bacterium | reverse complement strand
TGGGTCGGCGGTCTGCGCTCCTGCGCGTTGCGTTTTGATGACGGGGAAGCATACCGGGCACGCGCACATCAGGGGTAATGATGAGTGGGGCGAGCGGGGCGACACCGGGAACTTTGCGATGGCGGTGGAGGATCCGAATCTGGAAGGGCAGCGTCCTTTGCCCGTGCGGACAAAGACAGTGGGACGTTTGTTGCAGGGGGTGGGATACAAGACGGCTGTCGTGGGAAAGTGGGGATTGGGAGCGCCATTGACTGAAGGGATTCCGACGAAGCAGGGCTTCGATTTTTTCTTTGGCTTCAATTGTCAGCGGCAGGCTCACACTCTTTTTCCAAGGCATCTCTGGCGTAATGAGGAGAAGGTTTGGTTGAAGAACGAGCTCGTGGTGCCTGGGACGAAGTTGCCGGAAGGAGCGGATCCGAGTGATCCCGGTAGCTATGCAAAGTATGAGCTCGATGAATACGCTCCGACATTGATGATGGATGAGGCGATTGGCTTTATTGAGGAGAACAAAGAGGGGCCGTTTTTCTTATATTTCGCGACGCCGATTCCGCACGTGCCGCTGCAGGCCCCAAAGCGTTGGGTGGAGTATTATCAGGATAAGTTTGGATCGGAGGAACCTTACTTAGGGAACAAGGGCTACTTTCCGAACCGGACGCCGCGGGCGACTTATGCGGCGATGATCAGCTATTTGGATGAACAGGTGGGCGAGATGGTGGAGAAGCTCAAGGAATTGGGTCTATACGAGAACACTTTGATCCTGTTTTCGAGCGACAATGGTCCGACTTTTAACGGGGGAAGCGACTCCCCGCACTTCGACAGCGGGAAGCCGTTTAAGAGCGAGCGCGGTTGGGGCAAAGGCTATCTGCATGAAGGAGGGATTCGAGTGCCGATGATTGCTCATTGGAAAGGGAAAATCGAAGAGGGAAGCGAGTCCGAGCACATCTCCGCGTTCTGGGATGTTTTGCCGACTCTGTGTGAAGCGGCGGGAGCGGATATTCCGGAGGATGTGGACGGCTTGAGCTTTTTGCCTGAGTTGTTAGGCGAGAGTGGGCAGGCGGAACACCCGCACTTGTATTGGGAGTTTCCGGCTTATCAGGGGCAGCAAGCGGTGCGCATGGGAAAATGGAAGGGGATCAGGAAGAACATCTTTAAGGGCAACCTGACGCTCGAATTATATGATTTGGAGAAGGATCCGAGGGAACAGGTGAATTTGGCGGGAAATTATCGAGAGATCGTTGAAGAGATGGAGGCGATTATGACGCGAGAGCGAGTGACGGCGACTTTGGAAAAATTTCGAATGAAGGAGTTAGGCGATTGAAGAGAGTATTGATTATTTGGACTTCGTTTTGGGCAACGTCGTTGCTTTTTGGAGACACGGTCGATCAACCGAATGTTCTGTTTATATCGGTCGATGATCTGAATGATTGGATTGGTTGTTTGGAGGGGCATCCTCAGGCCCTTACTCCGAATATGGATCGTTTGGCGGAAAGAGGCGTCTTGTTCTCGAATGCCCATTGCGCGGCCCCTGCTTGCAATCCTTCTCGGGCGGCAGTGTTTAGCGGGATGATGCCGGATAAGACGGGCGTTTGGTCCAATAATACGGAGGCGATAGACAGAGCGATGCCGGAGGCTTTGCTTTTATCGCAAGCCTTTGAGAAGGCGGGTTATGCGACTTTGGGTACTGGGAAGCTGCTGCATAAGAACGGAAAGAAATTCTTTCAGGAGTACTATGAGACGAATCAGAGATGGAGTCCTTTCGATAAGAATGCTGTGAACTATACTGCGGAGGAGCTTCCGACAAAAGGTACGGACAATCCGAGGCATATTGCGCCTTTGGGGAAGGAAGAGTATGTATTGCCGTTGAATCGCATGCCATCGGATCGTTCCCCTGAAGATAAGAAGGGCGAGTCGTTTGATTGGGGGGCGTTTGAGGTGCCGGACGAGGCCTTTGGCGATACGCGGATAACCGATTGGGCGATTCAGAAGCTGAAGCATCACGATGGCAAGAAGCCGCTTTTTTTAG
>JBCCZW010000733.1:0-2036 GCA_039186805.1 Verrucomicrobiota bacterium | reverse complement strand
CTTTGTTGAAGAAGGGGGCGGATGTTGGGGTGATGAAGGCCTTCGAGGCGCAGATGGGAGATCCTGCGGCGTTGATATTTAAGAAGAGGAAGCAGGCGATGTCCGACCTGCTGGAGCGAGCGCAGGAATCGTATGCGATGATCAGTGGGGATTCGGAGCGCTTGGAAATTGAATACAAGCCGAATCTGGTGGTAGAGGAGCCGGATAGTTTTTTGGAGTCGCTTGAAAAGAACCGGCGGCGAGATGAGATCCTGCATTCGACGAGCAAGGGACCTCATCGCGATGACTTTCTGATAAAGCTGAATGGAATGGCCGCGGCTGATTACGCCTCCGAAGGGCAGCAGCGTTCTACGGTGTTGGCGCTTTCTTTGGCAATTATCCGCTTTTGGCAGGAAAGGCTGAAGGTTTCGCCAGTCGTGCTCGCTGATGATGTATTAGGAGAATTGGATACGGAACGCCGCAAACGCTTTTGGGACGCAGTTGATCCCGAACTTCAGTTTATCGCTTCGGGAACGCAATTGCCGGAAGATCGGGAAGAGCAAGATTGGAAAGTGTTTCGCGTCTCGGAGGGTAGTTTCGAGCCCGATTTGAGTTGTTGATTTAAGCGTAAGCACGGCCTCGTTTTTTTGAAGGATTTCAGTTTTGCCTTGGACCTTGAGGGAAGGGCAGAATCAGCCATCCGATAAAGAGGGCGCTTTACTTCTTGTCGGAATTCTTGGTCTTGAGAGGTCTCCAATCGTCTACGGGTGTGAAGGTGGGATCATTGTAGTCCGCGCCGGAATGGCTTTGTTTTATGCTGGTGAAGAGTTCTTTGAGTTCGCGTTCCATTGCCGCTGCTCGCTCTGGTTGTTGGGAGACTAGATTATGCTTTTCGACCCGATCAAGATTGAGGTTATAGAGTTCTCGGCTCGGCAGAAGGAACTTATAGCCGCCGCTTATGAGCGAGCTCGTTCCGCCAGAAAATCGGAAGGGAATAGATTTGCTGCGGTTACTAGCGGTTCCGGTCAAGATGGGCAGGATGTCTTCGCCGTCGATCGGGCGATCGTCGGGCATTTGGTAACCGATAAGATTCTGTATAGTCGGAAAGTAGTCTAGGGTGGATAGGATGGAGTCAGATTCCGAATTGGGCTGTATCCGTTTGGGCCATACCGCAAATGCGGGTACGCGGACGCCGCCGTCGTAGAGGGCTCTTTTGCGGCCGCGAAGACCGTCGGCGCTTCCCATGCGGCGTCCTTTGGCTTCCTTGCCTTCCGGGCCGTTGTCGGAGCAGAAAAAAATGAGAGTGTCTTCAAGTACGCCTTTGTCTGAAAGTAGTTTGTGGATACGGCCGACTTGGTCGTCGAGTTCGGTGATGCAGCCATAGTAGTGAGCCGCTTCGCCGTGGCCTTTGTACATGTCGAGGTATCTAGGACCTGCTTCGATGTCTTCATGAGGCGCGTGGAACCAGACCACGGCGAGAAAAGGCGTTTCATCGTCGATGGCCTGTTCAATAAATGGAAGAGCGCGGTCGACTACGACGCGAGCGGCTCCGCCGAGGAGGCTGGGAGATTGGGGATCGAGGGCGATTCCGTTTTCGTAGAAAGGATTGTTTTTAGCTCGATTGCCGCTACCTGGGTTCCAGGTGTTGATTGCGGATTCCGTGACGAAAGAGGTGTCATAGCCTTGGTCCGCGGGAGGAAGGTAATTCTCGGCGGGTTTACGTTTTGAGCCTTTTGAGGTGATCGTCTTGCTGAGCGTACCGAGATGCCATTTTCCAAAATGCCCGGTAGTGTAGCCCTTTTCTTTGAGTATTTCAGGAAGCGTGATTTCTTGGCGTACGAGATGACCGTTGTTGGCGGTGAAGATTCCGTAGCGATCATGAAATCGTCCTGTGAGACAGGTGCCTCTGGTGGGAGAGCAAACGGAGTTGCCCGCATAGAAATGGTTGAGTTTGAGGCCTTGACTCACAGGACGATTTCATGATCGCTACGGAATCTTCACCGCCAACAACGGTCATCTCGTACGCCAAGAAATCACGCTTCCTGAAATACTCAAAG
>JBCCZW010000732.1:0-2044 GCA_039186805.1 Verrucomicrobiota bacterium | reverse complement strand
CTACAACGATAGGGACCGACTTATTTACGAGCACGTGCTAAGGCTCACCAAAAACCGTAATCATATCATACCCAAACACTTATACCTTCAGCTGAAGAAGACCGGCCCCAGCAGAGCCAATCCGCGATTTTAAATCTCGAAACCTGCGTGCCTGATTTTTTTACAGGTCATATTACTTTTGGATTCACAGGATCGACAATTCTGTTACAGATCAGGAGGTGATTATGTCTATGGCAATGGAAACTTCCCAGTCGAACGACCAACACGAGTTCGTAAAACGTTCCAGCCTATACCAGGAATTCCTTGCTGAAAGAGAAGAAATTCTCCGACACAAGTGGCTCGAATCAGAACGCCTTGGCTACGACATAGGATTCGAAAGAGCCTTACTCGACTGGATACGAAAACACAGAGATGGCTGGCGCGCCAGCCGTCGACCCTCCGCTTCAGAAGAAGCCTGACGATCGAAATGATCTCTTCTGCTCAGCGTTTATAAAATTCAACTTGGATCTAGAAATCGAAAAGCGGCGTCACCCACCTGGGTGACGCCGCTTATATTTCAAAGTTCTGACTTCCGCTTACTTGATTTCCTTGTGCACCGTATGGCGCTTGAGGTGCGGATTGTACTTCTTCTTCTCGACGCGCTCAGTCACGGTCTTCTTGTTGCGGCTTGAGAGGTAGCGAGATACTGGCTTACCTTCCGCCTTAGCTTCTGTACATTCGAGAATAATTGTTTCGCGTGGCATATCTGAAATTGGTTAAGAGAAGCGACGAAAGATCACCGCTTATCCCCCAAAAGCAACCTTTTTCTCGCCCAAAGCCCAACAAGTAGAGGATCTGGTGGCAGATCTGACACTCATCCCTCCGAAGGATTGTGAAACGTCTTCTCCATCAGCGGAAGGGCAATTCCGTTTCGGAAAACCGTGACCTGCCCTGTGCTCGAAGACACCACGATCGACAAGCAATTCGTCGCCACCGAAATAGCTGCCCCCGCCGCATGCCGAGATCCCAATCCACTCGGCAGCGAGTGATAATAGTCCGGAGCATGGATCAAACTACCCGCCGAACACAAAACGCCATCTCCACGAATGATGAAAGCTCCATCCAAACTAGAATACTCCTTCACCGTCTCATCCATAAACGGACTCAGAATGTTTCGATCCTCCTCCTTGTAACCGTAGAATGGATTCAAAACCAAAGGCTTGGTCATCTCTTCAACCTTTTTGGTATCGCCCAAAACAATCAAAGTCCCAACCGGCCTACCTTCGCGGCCCTCCACAGCTAGCTCCATGGCCACTCCCAGCACGCGCTCCAAAACCTCTCCGGAAACGTCAGGCGGCATAAAGCTCTCCTGCTCGATCATCAAAGTCTGAAACTCCTTCTTGAGGTCGTAGACCACGATCGAGTCAAATTGGTCGCTCCCAGGAATACCGCCAATGCAGCAAACACGCTGATTCATCGAAAACACGCCCCGCGTCAAACCGACCAAGAAAGCGGATCTCGCCTGGGAAAGGCGGCCCTTCGAGAAGGATCTCACCTGAATCACATGCTCGTACATGCTCTCATCCAGATCGCTTTCCTTCGAGCGACGGGAAATCAAAATCGTCCTCTGTCCCTTAAACTCATCCGGCAAACGAACGGGCTCCGACAGCATCGTATCTCCGAAAATCGCTACCGAGTCGCATTGAGCGCCCTTAGCGACTCTCAACGCCTGCTTAAAAATCAGTCGATTGATCGAGCTCTGCTTGGTCTTTTTGACCGGAGCCAAAATACCGCCAGAGCCCGCAACCAATCGCTCATGCAGCACATCGAGGTCTTCGCTTGCGATCAGTCCTTCGATGAACGAGCGATCCTTCACCAATCGAGCCACTGCCGCCAAAACATTGAGGTAATTCTTCGCCTGATCTCCCGCCAAGAGCAGCATGATCAAATGAACTTTTTCCTTATTCTTCGGCCCCTCGTACTCGATCCCCTCCACACTTCGCCCAATCGCAAAGACGTAGCGGCGGTTCATCTTAACCCGGATGTGAGGCAAAGCCACGCCGTG
>JBCCZW010000731.1:0-2045 GCA_039186805.1 Verrucomicrobiota bacterium | reverse complement strand
GTTAGCTTGATGACCGAGTACATCACTAACATCGAATCGAGATCCGACCCTGCCGAGCGTCTGTTGTACCAAGATCAGATAGATGAAACGTTGCTCGCGGTCGATGATCCCAACAATGCCTACGAAGCGGTGATCGCCAAGCAGATCGATGCGGTTGAGATGGGAATGGGGCGCTTGGAGTCGATTATTGGGGGGCAGGTTTTCGAAGGAGAGGCAGTCGTGAGTTCCGGTAAATTAGAGAAAGGCTCGTTCGTACTTTTCGGGCCGACCTCTTACTTCTCGAGTTCGGACTCGGGCATGGGTGGCTTGAACTTGGCTTCCAAGTCTGGCGAGGCGAGCGCGATCGAGATCGAAGGTGGAAGCGAGCCGATTGCGGGCGTCGCAGCGAATCAGGAGGGCCTTCTGCCTATCGACTCTACGCTAGGCAAGGCTTTGGCGATCGCCTCTACTGACGAGACGCTTGTCGAACACATCCTTAAAGGCGGCGTATGGGTTTTTCCAATACTGGGTTTTGCCTTCGTTTCCCTTTTGGTTTCATTCTATAAGCTGTTCGAGCTGATGGGACACAAGAGTCTCGCTGGCGGTTCATTAAGTGCGGTGGTTAAGAAGATTCGTTCCGGCGATATAGAAGGAGCGCGTCATGAGGCGAATCAGCTTTCCGGCCCGGCTGGCGAGATGATCGCGGTGGGCGTGGAGAATCATGCAGAGCCTAAGGAACTGCTAGAGGAGATTCTGCTGGAGAAAATGGTTTCCACTCAACCGAAGATCGAACGTTTGCTATCGATCATCGCCGTGACTGCTGCGACTGCCCCGTTGCTCGGCCTTTTGGGAACGGTGACCGGTATGATCAATACCTTTAAGCTCATTACGATTTTCGGAACGGGAGATGCGAAGTCGCTTTCAGGGGGTATTTCGGAAGCTCTCATTACTACGGAGTTCGGTTTGGTGGTCGCGATTCCATCGTTAATCTTCCACGCCTTTCTCGCCAGAAAGGCAAAAGCCATTATGGCTGGGATGGAGCGAGTCGCTATGTCGTTCGTCAATGGAGTGAAAGCCTCTTCGAACTAGAGCTTTGATTGCGTATCGAGTTTTTGGATAATGACGGGATTCGTTGAAGAAGTATTGAATATTTGGACTGCGGGTGGGTCGCTGATGATTCCGCTGGCGATACTGGGTTGCCTGATCTATTTCACGATATTCGAAATTCTGGTGTATTTGAAGGCTAACAACTTTTATGATGCGGATCAAGATCAGTGGGGTCATTGGGTGGATTCTCCGGGGGAAGCGACTGGACCGGTTGGAGATATCCTTCAGTATGCGCAGCATGAAGTGAGCAGTATGGAAGATGTTAGGGACCGTATGGACGAGATTCGCAATGTGCATCTTCAGGGTTTGAATGGGCGATTGATGTTCGCCGCGATCCTGATCGGAACCGCTCCGCTAACCGGGTTGTTGGGAACGGTGACAGGAATGTTGAGTACCTTTGCGGGTTTATCCGTCAGCTCTGGCGGCAACACTGTGGATATGGTCGCGGGAGGCATTTCAGAGGCTCTCATCACTACCCAGACCGGTTTGGTCTTAGCGATTCCAGGATACATTTTGCTGAGCATGGCCAAACGCAAGCGAGACCAGATGGATGCCTTTTACACGCAAGTTGAAATATTGACGCTTAAGCGCGTCGAAAAGGACGGAGTAAGCGCCTAAAGATGAGTATCAAACGAAGATTTTCCGGAACAAGCGAAGGAAGCGATGAGATCAATATCTCGCCGCTAATCGACATGGTATTCATATTGTTGATATTCTTTATCGTGACGACTGTATTTGTCGAAGAGACGGGCGTTGAGGTCAATAAGCCGCAGGCATCGTCGGCTCAAGATCTAGAAAAGAACAGCATACTCATCGCCATTACCGCGAACGGCAAAGTCGTTTATGGGGGTAGGGAGATTGGTCCGACAGGGGTTCGTTCTACGGTCAAACGGTTGTCGCAGAAGGAGAAGATGCCTGTAATCGTGCAGGCTGATAAAACCGTGACGACAGAGCTTCTG
>JBCCZW010000730.1:0-2045 GCA_039186805.1 Verrucomicrobiota bacterium | reverse complement strand
TTGAAGAATTCGTAAAATGTGTAAATTAAGACTGGTATTGCTGGGGGCCGCTCTCAAGGCTCGCTTGAGGGTGGAAACGCTCAAAATCTGTTTTGGAGAAAACGCATGCAAGAAGATATTTTCGATGTCGTCGACGAAAACGATAACGTAGTCAAACAGCTCCCTCGCTCGGAGGTGCACGCTCAAGGTCTCATGCATCGAGCGGTGCACATTTTGGTTTTCAATGACGAGGGTGAAGTGTTCATGCAAAAAAGGGCAAAGACGAAGGATACGTGGCCGGGGGCATGGGATTCTTCTTGTTCGGGCCATGTGGATGCGGGTGAAGACTACGAAACGGCAGCTCTGCGCGAGCTCGACGAGGAACTTGGCTGGCAGCCAGACGATGGCTTGGAGTTCTTGTTTTTGTTGAGGCCTTCGGAAGAGACGGGGCAGGAGTTTATTAAAGTCTATCGCTCTAAGGGGGATGGGCCATTCCGTTTGAATTTGGACGAGATCGAAATCGGCGAATGGATGAACATCCCCAATCTGCTGGAGAGGGTGGAGTACACGCCCAAGCGATTCTCGAGCGCGTTTCGGGTAGTTTTAGAACGCTTGAAGGCTTTGGAACTGCTTCCAGCGTAGACCAAGGAATTCCTCGATGCTCAATAGCAAGTCTCTAGGCAGGAGAACGGAGTAGCAGGATTGATCGGGACGGGGCCTTCGATTAATGGGTTGCGGTTTCGAGAGTGGGCGTTCTTGGTGGGGATATGGATAGAAATGTCATCTCTTTCGCTTTTACTCTTAAGAATAAGGCAGGCGATTTGTTGGATCAGGCTCCGACCGACCGACCGGTGATGTACTTGGAGGGCTCGGAGGCGATTATACCTGGTCTTGAGCGCGGCCTGGCGGAGATGGATCAAGGCCAGAAGGATCGCATTATGGTTCGCCCCGAAGATGGCTACGGCTTTCGCGACGAGGCGAATATCGACATTGTATCCAAGTCGAAACTACCCGTCGACGATATCAAGATTGGGGATTACTTTCGAGCGGGTTCTGATAATCAAGCGCCAGTAGTGAAGGTGGTTAAGATCGAAGGCGATAACATTACCCTAGACGCGAATCATCCCCTAGCAGGTCAGGACTTGGTCTTCGATGTGGAGCTCGTCGAAAAGCGCGCGGCCACTGAGAATGAGATCGCCCACGGCCATGCGCACGCTCACCATGAGGGTGAAGAAGGCGGATGCTGCGGAGGGGGAGGGGGCGGCTGCGGTTGCTCGCATTGATCAAAACCGTCCGCTTTTACTGAATTCGAAAAGCGAAGCTTTGTGAGCTTCGCCTTTGTTCTTTTCTAAAATTGCGATTTGAGACCTGGCCGCGTCTTTTAAATCACTGCTTCCTAAAGCTCTTTGATACGGATGTTTCTCCACGAGACCTGGAGGGTGCCTGTTGGGTTCTTGGTGGAGTGTACTTGGAGGCCAATGAAACCTGATTTGTGAGTCTGATAGACTTCCTCATGAATCAAGTCCGAGATCTGCGTTCCATTGACCCAGGTTTGAATGCGAGGTCCTTGAGCGACAATACGGTAGCTATTCCAATCGTCATTCTTGAAGTGTTCGTGTCGGATGAGCTTGTCTTTCGGAGTCATCCAGCCACCGATGCGTTCCCCGTAGATGTAGCCCGCTTCGCCAGGTCCTTGTTCGATTTCGATTTGCGGACCCGCCACAAGCTTGACGGTCTTGCCGCGCCAGTCGCCTTCTTTCTCGATCGATCGGATCTGCACTCCGGAGTTGAGCGGATTGCCGAGGAGAACTTCGAACTCGAGTTCGAAGTCGCCGTAGACGTTCTCCGTGGTTAGGAAGGTGTTGTGGCCTGGTCCGTTGGTTCCGACGATCGCGCCGTCTTTTACGTCGTAGGTGGCTTTGCCTCCGCGTATTGTCCACCCATCGAGCTTGTCGCTTTTTTCGTCGAAAAGCGTAGTCCAGCCGTAGTCGGCCTGGGCGGAGAGGCTTACGCCGATTAGGGCGAATAGGCGGGCCCGTAAAAATTTTTGCTTCATTGGTAAATAC
>JBCCZW010000729.1:0-2058 GCA_039186805.1 Verrucomicrobiota bacterium | reverse complement strand
GTCCGCGATTGAAAGAGGGACCTCCACTTTATCGCCGATGTTTAACTTAGCTTCTTTTAGAAAACGTTTAGAGAGAATCAAATACCATGACCTTCCCGTCGGTTGACACGCGCCGAGAAAAGGTTCCCCATGGATCACGCCTTCAACACTCAACCTAGGCATTTCGACAAGGCGGAGTTCCTTTTCGATTTTTTTCGGCAAATAGACAACCGAGTACTTCATCCGTCCAAAGTCATGGATATCCACTTTAGCGGAAAAATGGTGTTTCTTTTTCATTTCCAAAGGCATTATTTGCTAGGGGTTCGGCTGGCGAAGTAATGGTCGAAATTCGTAGCAGCAGTACTTTCCTTTTTGAATGCGGCAAGAGTCCTACAGCGCTTCGGAGTACATGCTATTGCTTACATGAGCGTCCATAGAATCATATCGATTGCAAAAGACTTGGCGTCGCTTAAATCAGGGACGTTTCAACTTCCTCGTCTTCAGCGAAAGCCCAGCACCCTAAGGCCCCGCGAACGGTCGAGGCGATCCAATCTGGCAAGAAATTTACTCTCTAGCCTTCCAAGCTCTGCAACCGCAGGAACCCTCACTCACCCAAATACTGGACGTACGTGTAATACACTCCATAAGCCTCTCGTCCCTCTATAAAATCATTCACCAAAAAAGTCTTCCCGGGTTCCAAATTTATCTCGAAAACGATTTCATGCTCACTCTCGCCAACCGGCTTTTCCCAGACTTGGTTGACGATCGAGAGCCTCGCTTTCTCAGGTGAAATCGCTTTGTAATCGAACATGCCTCCTTTGGGGTTCTTCTCTGGAATACCGCGAATTGGCCCAGAACACTCAATCGGCCAACGGCGGAAAGAGATGCGATAGACGCCTTCTCTTTCGATCTCAATAGAGTGGGTATTGTTGCGGCTCTTCAAGCCCGCCGCCACTTGCTCGCATTTCCAAAAGCCTGCGTCCTCTCCGATTGCGTGCTGGATGGTCAGCTTCACTTCTGCCTGATGTTCGCTTCCAATAACGCTCGCAGGAAACTCCGCGTATTCAGTATTCAACTTCGCGCTAGCAACAAACTGCGCATTGCTCTTCAGCATTTCGCTCACCACCTCGGGATACTGGGACGCCAGGTTCTTACGCTGCATTCGATCCTCCGCAACATCATACAACTCGCTTCGGTCGACCAAACGCCACTTACCTCTAATAATACAGCTCGCGTCCACATCTGTTGGCGGACGCCAGTCTTGCCGATTATGCACGAATACCTCTCGAATGGGAAGAGCTCTCGCCTCTCCTATCAACAAAGGCGAAAGATCGACCCCGTCAACTTCCATATCTTCAGGCATCTTCAAACCGCAAAGTTTGACGAGCGTTGGCAGTACATCCACATGCGCCGCGACTTCGTCCACGTCGCGGCCACCGTCCAACTTCCCGTCTTTCCAACGAACAAAGAAGGGCACGCGATGACCTCCCTCAGTGCGGTGCCCTTTCTTCCCTCTCAATCCATGATTGTATCCCAATAGCCCATTGCGGCTCATTCCCGCTCCCGTCCCATTATCGGTAGAAAAGATCAAGAGAGTGTTATCCGCTAGACCTTCTTTCTGTAAATAGGCCTCCAGCTTGCCGAAGTTCTCATCGATGTTGGTGATCATCCCATAAAACTCCGCGCTAAAAATGCGTTCGCCTACTAAATCGCGATAGGGCTCAGCGTATTGATCAGACACATACAAGGGTCCATGCGGAGCATTAGTCGGAATGTAGACGAAGAAAGGCTGTTCCCTCACCTCGCCGATAGACTTCATCGCCTCTTCGAACCATATATCGGTACAATAGCCTTCGAATTGCTTAGGCTCGTTATTCACGAAGTAGACATCATCGAAGTAATTGTTTCCCCAATAGTCTGATAGTTCTCCCACTCCACCCGACTTGTGATGGACCGCCATCTCGACCAGCTTGCTCTCCTCAAGCTCAACAAACCCCTCCCAGAAGAAGAGCAACTGAGCGCTAAGCCGTTCTACCGACGCTTCGGCTTCTGGGCGATCATCTACCTAACCGCCTTTTT
>JBCCZW010000728.1:0-2065 GCA_039186805.1 Verrucomicrobiota bacterium | reverse complement strand
GAGCCGAAGAGCCCTCTGGATTTCTAGCCTGTAATAAGCTTCTATGTTCCATCCTCATCTTCCCTCTTCTATCTTATTCCAAAACGTCCCTGTTATCGGGATGAATAGGATTAGGAGGTGTTGGGATCGAAGATGAAGATGAGGATGGAAGATAGAAGAGGTTTTTTTGGGGATGAGGGCTTGGCGGTCCTTTGGCGCAAGCCAATTAGCCGAGGGGGGTGGTTTGTTGGGCTCGGTAGCGTTTGGGGGAGACTTGGTAGCGTTCTTTGAATCGCTGGTAGAAATATCCGACATTTGAATACCCGCAGTCGTAACAGATGTCCAGGACGGGACGGCTGCTCATACGGAGTTGGTAGGCGGCGTATTCGAGACGAGTGGCGTTGAGAAACTGGGACGGGGTTTGGGAGAGGCATCTCTTGAGGGTGCGGGTAACGTGTTCGGGGCTGCGACCAGCGAGGGCGTAGAAACGCTTGACGGGTTGGGAAAAGTTTTCCTTTCGCTGGAGCGAATGGCAAGCCGCGGCAAGCCAATCGGGGAGAGGGGCAGGGTAGGGGTTGTTTTCGGCCTGGAGAAGATCGCGGAAGAGCGGAAGAAGGAAGGCGTCTCGGATCAGCTCGGTGTGAGGGGATTGGGCGAGGGATTCAGAGCGTCGGGAGAAGTCGTTGAGCTGGGCTTGGGTGAGGCGGCCCGTTTCGGGAAGGGAGGTTTCGGCCCAGAACCACTTGCGTTCTTTAGGAAAGTAGCGGTCGCGGAGGGCGTTGGCGGCTGAAATAGGGAATGCGAGATTTGTAATGTCAATGTGGGTACGGCCTTTGAATTCGAAGGTGTGTCGATCGGCAGCCCGTATGAAGGCGTAGTCGCCGGGGCTGAGCGAGTGGCGTTGATCGTTGATGAGGTGGGTGGCTTCGCCGTGGTTAATCCAGAAGATTTCGACGTAGTCATGGTCGTGATAGTCGGGGCGGCAATTGCCTTTGAGAATGGCTCGGCCCAGGTGGTAAGCGTCTCCGGGGCGAGTGAAGTCCTTCCATCGCAATTGAGTCATAGGATCAAGATAGCGTAATAATAAGTCGGTTTGGGAGAAGAAAAAGACAATTAAATGTAGTAGTTTAACGACGTCCCCGATCTGAGCGAATTTGAAGACTGATCTTATGAGAGCCACTGAGAACCACCCCCGTTTGAGCGCTGAAGAAGTCGATCAATACAATGATCAAGGCTACTATATTTTTCCTGAAGCGGTTTTTCCGGACGAGAAGTTTCGGGACTTGAAGGCTCATTTCGAAGCGAAGCTGGCGGAGTGGCCAAGCGATCAGCGTCCGGAGGGAATGGATGTGCCGCACTTTACGGATCCGAAGCTGTTCGAATGGCTGTTGGCGGATGAGGTCTTGGATATCGTGGAACCGATTTTGGGGCCGGATATCGCCTTGTTTTCGAGCCACTTCATTTGCAAGCCGAAGGGCGATGGCCGCAAGGTGCCGTGGCATGAGGATAGCGCGTACTGGAGGAAGATGTTGGATCCGATGGAGGTAGTGACGCTGTGGTTGGCGATCGATCCTTCGCTGGAGGAGAATGGGTGCATGAAGGTGATTCCCTACACGCATCGAATGGGTTCGAAGGGCTTTTCGGATTACGATCCGGTAGATACGAATTTAAATGTTTTTCCTTCGGAGATCACTCGCAAGCAACGGGACGAGTCGAAGGCGGTTTCCTGTATCTTGGAGGCGAATCATGCGAGCTTGCATAACGGGCGGTTGATGCATGGCAGCGAGGCGAATAGGAGCGATTTGCGGAGGTGCGGATACACGATGCGATTTGTCAGGAGCTCGACGGTCTTATCGGATAAGGCCTGCGAGTATCATCAGATGTATATGGCGCGTGGGAAGGATTTGTCGGGGAAGCCCGAGCAGTACGGAGATTCTGGCGTGTCTTATGAAGATTTGCTGGGGCATCGCTTGAAGATTGGGAAGAAGGGGCATTAGGTCGTGTTTTGGGAAGAGCAATTTACCAAACACCACCGAAGGGGTTTTGTTGGACTGAAGTCCAACGTACCCCAGGAGTGGGGTTGGGG
>JBCCZW010000727.1:0-2070 GCA_039186805.1 Verrucomicrobiota bacterium | reverse complement strand
CAGCAAGCGGAGCGTACGCTTACTCGCAAGTTTGACGGTTCCGGCTTGGGGTTAGCGATTTGCAAGGGCTTGGTGGAAATAATGGGGGGAGAAATGTCCGTGGAGTCTGAAATGGGGCAAGGAGCTCGTTTTGCATTTTGCTATCAGGCGGTATTCGACGTTACTCGCGAATGCGATGAAGTAAAAGTCGAAGAGCGTGTTTATGATCATAGTGAAAACGGCAGGTTTGTAGCCTTGATCGCGGAGGATCAGGATTCGAACTATTTCCTACTGCAAGAGATCTTCAAAAAATACGATGCCGAGTTGATTCGCGCCAGGGATGGCCGGACTGCGGTTGAGTGTATTGAATCGAGAGATGACGTCCGCCTGGTATTGATGGATGTGCAGATGCCGATAATGGATGGCTATGAGGCGGCTCAGAGAATTGCGGCGCTCAGGCCGGAGATTCCGATCATTTTCCAAACTGCCTCCGCTTCAAAGGCTGATATGGAGAGAGCTCTCGAAGTTAAGGGGGCCCGCTTTTTAACGAAGCCGATTCAGACCGATAATTTAGTGAGCATCGTCAATGAAATCGTCTGCTAGTTGAACTGTGGAGAACCCTTGGAGGCTGGAAGCGCGAATTCGCTTATAGGTATTTCGCCAAGGTCTTCGATTTAAGGAGATCGTGTTGAGATATCTGATACGAAGATTTCGAACGAAACGAGTGTCTTGCGTTTGCTCAATGGGGAACTGATGGAAGCTCGGCTAGCCGAGAAATTGGGATTGACGCGGCCGGCGATTTTAGCTGCCAGATGGAATTGTATAGTCTTTCTGTGGAAGCGGCGTTTAAGGCTAGCTGCGCTTTTGATATGACTGCAGAGGAGGTTCTTTAGCGCGAGGTATGAAGAAGCTAGTTGTTTTGACGGGGGCGGGTGTGAGCGCGGAAAGCGGCTTGAAGACCTTTTTCGGGTACAGGGGCCTTTGACAGGGGCATGATTTCACTGAGGTCGCGACCCCGGAAGGCGCAATCTTGGGATTGAGTCTGTAATACTGCTGCAAAGCATTTTACTTGAATAGTGGATTTCCTGGTGTGAGGTATAGAATCTTAGGACGATCACTGAAGCGCGGCTTGCAGTTTTGTTTGCGCTTCTGCGCAACAAGTAAGGTTAAGATTAGAAGAGGGTGTAGATGAAGGGCGATGAGCTGGAGACTGTGACGATGAGGATGGTGGCAAGGAGTAGGATTATGACGATGGGGACGATCCACCAGGCCTTGTTTTCTTTGGCGAAGGAAAAAAGTTCTCCGATGAAGCGCGTAAAGTGTTTAAGCAGTCTCATGGCTGTCTCTTGGGAATTAGTCGGGGGCGAATTCGCGGTGAGCGGTTTCGCGTAATTGGTGGGGTTCTAGGTCGCTTTTCTTCAGGAGGAAAGGGCCGAGGGCGAGGCAGTCCATTTCCGTGTCGAGGAAGCATTCTATCGCTTCGTCTGGATGGCAGACGGGCGGCTCGCCGCGGACGTTGAAAGAGGTGTTTACCAGGACTGGGCAGCCGGTTCGGTTTTCGAAGGCTTTTAGTAGGGAGTGCAGTTTTGGATGGCTGCTTCGACTGACGGTTTGGACGCGGGCGGAGTAGTCTACGTGGGTGACCGCCGGGATGTCGGATCGAAGTTGGTTGAGTTGGTCGAGGATCGATGCATTGTCGTTGGACTGGTCGAGTCGCCGTTTTTTGGATACGGGAGCAGTTAGAAGCATGTAAGGCGACTGACAATCGATTTCGAAGTAGTCTTTGGCTCTTTCTTCGAGGACGATTGGAGCGAAGGGGCGAAATGATTCGCGGAATTTGATCTTGAGGTTCATCCGCTTCTGCATTTCGGGGTTGCGGGGATCGCCGAGGATGGTGCGGTTGCCTAGGGCCCGTGGCCCGAATTCGGCTCGGCCCTGGAAGTAGCCTATGACGCAGCCGGCTTCGAGCTGTTCGACGATTCGCTCTTCAAGTTCTTTATATGAAAGCCTGGCAGCCGGAAAGCCGCGGGAGAGGAGCGCGTCTTGGATAAAAGCATCGTCGTAGTGGGGACCTAGATACGAGCCTTGCAT
>JBCCZW010000726.1:0-2075 GCA_039186805.1 Verrucomicrobiota bacterium | reverse complement strand
GTAGATACGCACACCCATTTGGATAGTTTCCACCGCAAAGGTATTTTGGCCGACACTCTAGAGTCAGCGGCGGAAGCCGGTGTTTCGCGTATGGTCACTGTGGGTACAGCAGACGATGACTGGAACTTGTATGCGAGGCTTTCGAAGCAATACCCGAGCGTGATCGATTATACGGTTGGATTGCACCCTTGTTCGGTGGAAGGGGACTGGGAGAAGCAAGTCGCTCAGCTAAAGGCCTTCTGGAAAGAAGAGACGAAGCCCGTGGCGCTCGGAGAAATAGGCTTGGACCGTTTCCACTTACCGAAAAAGGACGAAGAAAAGGCGGCACGGATCTTCAAAATGCAGCAGGCAGCGTTCGAAGCCCAGCTGGAGATCGTGAGGGATCTGGAGGTTCCCGTGGTGATTCACTCTCGCGGCGCTTTCGACGAATGCGTGGAAATGATCGATGCTTCAGGCGTGGATTGGACCAAGGTGGTTTTTCACTGCTTCTCGGAAGGCCCCGGAGAAATGAAGCAGCTGTTGGATAGAGGCGGATACGGAAGTTTCACGGGAATTATCACTTTCAAGAATGCGGACAGCGTTCGAGAGGCAGCCAAACTACAAGGAATGGATCGCGTAATGGTGGAGACGGATGCTCCATATTTAGCGCCAATGCCGCATCGCGGAAAGCCGAACGAGCCGGCTTACGTAGCTCATACTGCACGATATTGCGCTGAGATGTTCGGAGTGGGAGAAGAGGAGTTTGCTGAGACTTCGACTCGGAACGCGATGGCCTTTTATGGTTTGGAGTGAGCCGGGAATTTCTGGGTCTCGAGAGTCGGAAGTCGCGCGACGTTCGCCACCTGGGGCTATTCTTCGTCGAACTTGCCTTTGAAAAGGGAGTCTAGTTCGGAGAGGCAGTCTTCGGCTCCATCGCCGATGGCGATTCCTTTAATTTCCGAACCTTTGCCGGCGGCAAGCATCATCAGGCCCATAATGGATTTGCCGTTTACTTGTTCGTCATCCTTTTCGAAGAAAACTTCGCAGCTGTACTTGTTAGATACACGCACGATCATCGCAGCGGGTCGAGCGTGGATGCCCATCTGGTTTTCCACAATCAGGATTTTTTCCACAGATTCGCCGTTGGTTTGAAGGTTTGCAGATGACATTGTGCGCTTGAAATAGACATTTCCCGACGAAAACAAGAGATTTATTTGTCCTTTTTCAATTCACAAGTCCGGGGTTAATCCTCATGAAAACCGCATGATCGCTGTTATCGCGCCCGCCCGATTGGCTTCCACACGCTTTCCTGAAAAGCTGTTGCATGAGATTCACGGCAAGCCGCTCATTCTTTGGGTCGCCGAGAGATTGGCAGAGCAAGTGCCTGATATTCAACGTTTTTTTGCGGTCGATGATGCGAAGCTCGAAGAGGTCCTACTTGATGCAGGCCACAGGGCTGTGATGACGAGCGTGGAACACGTGTCCGGAACGGATCGCTTGGCGGAAGCGAACGAGAAGATCGGGGCAGACGTAGTGATCAATGTTCAAGCAGATGAACCGCTGGTGGCAGCCTCTCAGATCATCGCATTGAAGGGTTTCATAGAGGCGGGCGCCGGGATGGCGACTTTGGCGACACCCTTTAAGACGCGAAGGGACTTTTTGGATCCGAACCAGGTGAAGGTCGTCGTCTCGGAGAAGAATGAGGCTCTATACTTCACGCGAGCTCCTGCTCCCTACAATCGGGACGACTTTGAGTCCTTCGATGATGCTTGGGTGAGAGAATCGCCGACTTACAGGCACTTGGGGCTTTATGGTTACAGCGCAGATTTCCTGAAGACCTATTGCAAGTTGCCAGAGGGAAAGCTGGAGAGAATCGAAAAACTAGAGCAGCTGCGAGTCTTGGAAAATGGATACAAAATCAAGGTCGGCTTTACGGATGAGGTCTCAATCGGAATCGATACCGCAGAGGATGCGGCTGACTTTGCGGCGTACCTGGTGGATTAAGGAGCGATGTTGCGGCGGCGGGATGCCGCGGTTGCGAAACGGAAAACGGCGACCTTTGCAGATCGCCGTTCGGTGTTTGGAAATGGGTTTTT
>JBCCZW010000725.1:0-2080 GCA_039186805.1 Verrucomicrobiota bacterium | reverse complement strand
ATCCATCATTCCTTACAGCTGCGAACGCTCGCTCCTGCAGCAACTCTTGTACGGAACACTCAGAAGACCATGCTCGCATACCCAGAGGCCGCTCCAACCTCTACGCATCTCCTTTTGCTCCCCAAACAAACTCTCGAGGGACGAGAAAGCGCTATCCCTTCGCAGAAGAGCTTTCTCAAAAACTGAGCGCTCTCAGCGAAGACGAAGATTTCCAAGCTTTTACTCTCGATCAATCGCTTACCCTTACGCTTCTCACTTCGGTCGTTTCCCTGCTTTCCCGTGTTGAACGAAGTAAAGAGGTTTCCGTAGGAATCGCTCACCACGGTCGAGTGAAAAGAGAAGAACACGAAGTTGCCGGACCACTTGTAATCGTAATTACACTACAAATAGATGTCGATGCTGAAGATTCATTTCGGTCTCTGTACGGCAAAGTGCGTGACGCCTACCATGAGCAAACCCGCAATGTCGTCTTCAACTCAGAGTCCTTCAAACCCAAAGGCCGCCACGACGTGATGTTTAGCTTCTTCCGACAAAACGAGCTGAACTTCTCCAGTTTTCCTACAGAACCTGAGTGGCGGTATACCGGTCATCATGAACCGCATCACCGCTGGAGGCTCCACTTTCTCGTGGACCACGCCAACCAGCTAACTTTGCTGGCCGACACGCTGAACGAGAGTTTTTCCGAACAAGCCAGGGATATTTCAACGCGGAATCTCTTCGATACCCTTGAAGCCCTCGCAAACAATCCCGATCAAAAGGTCACGCGCTACGAGCTCGCAAAGCATACCGATCAACAAGCCTCAGCCTTGTTCGGCGCAGAGCCGCCAAACACTGAAAACCTCAATCTCTGGACCCAATTCGAAGAAACCGCGACCACCAATCCGCAGTCGATAGTTGCTGAATCGGACGCAGGGAGCATGAGCTATCATGACTTACTTCAAGAGTCGCGAAACATTGGTTCGGCAATTCGCGATTTTGATGAGAACGGGCAATTGCCTCTTCCCGTGATAGCAAATCGCTCTTCGGAGGCTCTAAAAGCATACTTAGGGTCTCTATTCGCCGGAAGAGCGTTTCTTCCAATCGATCCCGCTCTCCCCAAGGAACGAATCGACAGCATCATTAAAGACAGCGACTCCTCCCTCGTAATCGATCCAAGCTTTGTATCAGCTTCTTCATCACGGGAAGGAGCTAACCGATCACCAATCTACTCGATGCACGCCTATGTGCTACATACTTCTGGAACGACTGGAAAATCGAACGGCGTCCAGGTCGGCCATACCTCGGTTCTCAACCTCCTCCATGATATAGAAACGCGGGTGCCGCTCGCTTCGGACACGAATTGCATGTGGTGGACCGCCGTTAGTTTCGATGTATCCATCTACGAAGTTTTTTCCGCAATCCTTTACGGACGTAAGCTTTGCATCGTACCCGAGGAACTGAGGCTCAACAGTCGGAAGCTCTTCGCTTGGATGACGGAGCAGAGGATTCACTCAGCCTACCTTCCTCCATTCATGTTGGAGGATTTCAACCTTTGGTTAGCCGCTAATACACATCCGCCATTGAAGAGACTTCTCGTAGGTGTTGAGCCAATACAAGAGAGTCTACTTGCATCTATCGCGCAAAGAATCGAAGGTCTTAAGATAGTAAACGGTTACGGGCCCACGGAAACCACCATCTGCGCCACTTTTTACGACATCAATCCATCCAAAAGCCCCAACCGGCGAACGCCGATCGGCTCGCCTCTGCAAGGGAACCGCTGCTATGTCTTAGATCGAAACCTTCGAATGATGCCGATCGGCACAACAGGGGAACTCTTCATTGCAGGTACGGGAGTCTCGCTCGGCTATTGGAATCGACGCGAGCTCCAGACTAGCCGTTTTCTCCCTGACCCCTTCGTCGAGAACGATAGCTCTTTCATGTATAAAACCGGGGATATCGTTAGAATAAACGGCGAAGGTCATCTTGAATTTCATGGGAGAGAAGACTCCCAAATCAAATTGCGCGGTCAGCGAATCGAATTGGGGGAAATCGAGCAGACCTTCTCTCAACTCGACCAAATTAATCAATGCGCCGTGGCTGT
>JBCCZW010000724.1:0-2081 GCA_039186805.1 Verrucomicrobiota bacterium | reverse complement strand
GGATAACGCCAAAAACCTTCTCGAACTCCGCTCTACCAGCCTCCAAATCTTTCTCCACGGAGGTGGATCTTTCGCGGGCGTCATAGTCGACCACCCCCGTATCCAAACCTCTTATTACGGATCCGTAGTGGTCTAGGACATGCCGGGCGTGAGCCCCAATACTCGAACCGAAAACCCTCGGGTCGGCCTTCGTGTACGTCTCCTGCGAATGCTGAGCGAGCAAGTCGATGCCTTGCTTCAAAACGGCGCAGTTGGAGCGGATAAGAGTGATCATAGAGTGAGCAGGAGTATATGCACGGGATTACTGGCACACATTGCGGCCAAAACCCAATCTTTTTTTAACAGTGAGGTCTCAATATTCTTCCCGACATCTCGCGATCCGATGCCAGTCATACGTATGAAAACGCGCTATCCGCCAGACCGCATGCAAACCCCTTGAACGGATCTTGAACAATATCAGAAACCACCCAGTTTAAGCCCGCAATTTAGCCGCAGAAATTGCTTTGACCCCTCTACCCGGCTAACCATTCTCCTATTGTTGCTATTCGCCGACTTCGACCCGGCGCTCTCACACAGATACGCCAAATAACCTAGGATCTTGCACGGCCACAGGATCTCGGCCTAGACCGATCTTTACCCGTCATCGATCAAGCTCCTGAAGTGATCGAAATTCTATCATCCTCCATCAAGTCCCACCCGAGTACGCCGAGAGTCGCTCTGATAGGCTTTTCCAACGAAATTGAATTGCAGCTGAGAGATGCCTTCGCGTTCGAGTTTGGCCTAGTCGCCTCTTCATTCGATTCCCAAGAAAGCCTCAACATATCCGACGAATACCCCTCTGGGACAATTAAATTCGCCTGCGTATGCGACGAGGTGACAATTCTCGACTTTCGCAAGAACCTTCGTCTTGAGTTCGCCGTCGTCTGCAAAAACTTCATTACCGCAAAGGCCGCAGCCTGGATTGAAAAAGGCGCCGCCGCGGTCTACAGTCTCGAACACCATTCGGCCCCAGAAATCGCCCAACTAGTCGCGGCTCACCTCCGGGTCGTCGCTCAAAGCAAATCGCGCCTCCCGAAATCTACCCAAGAACATAGCTCGAACGCCCAAATCGAGTGGACGAAAGACTTGGAAATCGTTCGCTGGTCCGAAGGAGCCGAGCAAATCCTTGGGTTCGCTGCTCGCCATGTAGCCGGTCGATCCCTCGGCGAGTGGCTTTTCCCCGCGGGAAAGATGCGGGATTTCCTAAGCAAGGCCTCAAGTCTAGACGAGTCCTCGATAGGCAAATTCTCGGCCTGCTGCCGCACAAGATGCTTCGATGGCAGTTTTCTCAAAACCAATTGGCGGCTTGCTCCAGTGGCCAACGAATTCGGCTCCGTTACATCCATTCTCGGAATCTGCGAGCCGCTTACCGGCGCAACCGAAGAAAGTTCGCGGGCAGAAGATCTCAATTCCCTTGCCATCAGCGAAGATCAGGATGCTGGACTTTGGGACCACGATATTGAAAACGGACGCTTGTTCTGGTCCCCCAATCTGTTCAAGCGCTTCGGACTGGGCTTTTATGAGACGACACCCTCCTTCCGCAGCTACCTAGGACGGATCCCCCAAGACGACCGCCGTCGGCTCTGGCGGAGCTATCTAGACTGCATCCAAGGCAAGGCAAACTCGTTCACCCTCATATATCGCATGAAAAATACCGGCGATCAGTGGAGATATTACCACGCGAAAGTGGAAGTGAAGCAGCGCAGCTCCAAAGGCCGCGTCTCCCGCGTTGTCGGATCGGATATCGATGTAACCCGTTATATTAACGCCACCGAAGAGCTTAGATTCGCTAAGCATACCGTCGATAACTCTTCCAGCGGCATCCTGCTGGCAAACGCAAGAGGCCAAATCATCTACCACAACGAAGCCGTCAATCGCATGCTTGGCTATACCAGCGATGAGCTTGGCGAAATTTCGATTGGCGAGGTCGATCCACACCTCGTCCCACCCCCCCCCCGCAACAAAAAAGCCCCAATTACGCACTCTGGTCCCGGGGAAAAAGTCAAACCCAGCAAAAACCGCAAAAACAAACAAGTCGAGGT
>JBCCZW010000723.1:0-2087 GCA_039186805.1 Verrucomicrobiota bacterium | reverse complement strand
TTACGCAGGCGGCGTAGTGACGACGAACTTCGTCCGCATAGGCTTGGTCTTCGCGGGGGTCCTGTCCGTAGTGGTGATATTGCTTGAAGAACTCGCCGGAGGCATGCCAAGTGGTTCTCCAGTCGGGCATCTCTGTATGCGGAATGGGTGGCAGCTCGACGTCTTGGTAGGGATCCATGTAGCGTCTAGGGGCTCCGAAGGGGAGGTGAGGCTTTATGAGGCCGATGGCGAGGAAGAAGGGCTTGTCTGATTTTGAGAGGTCTTCGAGTTGTTCGATACCCTCATGGGCGATGAGTCCGTCGTGGTAGATGGTGTCTGGGCCGTCCGTACTTTGGAGGGCGTCGAGTTTGTGTTCGGAAAAGGACCCAATGGGTTTGATTTCTCCATGGGCGAGGCCGTGCATGGCGCCGCGCGGGTGCTTCCAGGCTCCGGTGGGCATAAGTTGGCGGTCCCAGGCGCCGGGCAGCTCTTGAATATTCGAGTCATACCAGTCTTCGCCTCCCCAGCCTCCAGGGTGGTGCGATACTTTGCCGACCGACACTGTTTTGTATCCATTTTTTCGGAACCATTCCGGCATGGTGGGAGGAGGGGTTTCGTTGGCCTTCTTCAAATTATCCGCTCGCTTGAAGAGCGCCTGGTTGTTGTAGGTTCCGAACTGACCGGTGAGCAAGGTATAGCGCGAGGCGCCGCAAGTGGGGGCGTTGACGTAGTGTCGGTGGAAGGCTCTGCCGGAAGCGGCGAGTCGATCTATATTGGGGGATTGAATGTAGTCGACGCCGAAAGATCTCAGTTCAGGGCGAAGGTCGTCTACGCAGATGAGGAGTATGTTCGGGCGTTTTTCCCGATCTGCTTGAACGAGTGAGGCGAGAATGAGGGGGAGCGCTATTAAAAGTGTCTTGCGGATCGTTTGCATAGTTTGGCTAGTTTCGAGGGGGTTTATTGAAGATGGATGCGGGCGAAGTACAATTTCGTTTTTGTGGGACGAAGGAAGTTGGCGGATAGAATCGGTTCAAAATGGAACGTGTGTAAGCGCTTTAGATGATGTGGATTGACGCGTGTGTTACATGGGGCTGTTGTCTTTGGATATGCAGTCGCCGAGCGAAAAGAACTTTGAGGATTACAAACGAGCGGAACGAAAGGCTCTCGATATTGTGGCTGAGATGAAGTCGGCTTCCGCGAAAAAGACGGATATCGAATTGGCTCTCCTTGTGGCCGTCTTCGAGCTCCATAAGCGGGAACTCGCTCCGAGTCACATCGGCAAGATCGTCGAGGGTCATTTGAATGAGCTCGTCCCGTTCTATTCGAGAGGGGCGAGCGAGAGCTAGCCGTCCCTTAGGTGGGGGATTGGGCGAATCGTAACATCAGTTTACGCGTTGCGCGGGGCTCGAGATAGTTGTATTTGAATTTTAAATACGGATAGTTGAGGCTCTTGGCAGGACTAAGCTAGGGCTGAACAACGGTAGGAAACGCTCCGGATAGTCCTCAGTTTTTGCTATCGTTGCTCTCTCGTTGTGCGAATCTGACAAATCATGTTTTGTCAGCGAGTATTTGCTGAAATGGTCATTATTGTTGACGACTTTTTGAAGCCTTGGGCGTTTGCTATGAATAGAAGGTAACGTTGGCATACGATAGAGAATGTTATCGTGAAATCCCGAATTCTAAACCTATTGTTTATCCACCCCTATGAAGAGAATCGTTGAATTGAATAGGCGGCAGTTTTTGAGGGGAGCGGGCGGTCTTTTGGCCTTGCCGTTCCTGCAGTCAGTTTCTTCGACCTCTGGAGCGACTGGTGTTGTGGACGCGCGCAAGCGGCTGGTCTGTATCGGGACTCAATTGGGCATGTATCCGAGGGAGTGGCACCCGGGCTCTCATGAAAGCGGGGTTCCGCGGTTACTGCAGCCGATGATGACGCATCGAGATCGGTTTACGGTTTTGTCTGGTTTGGATCATGGGGTGAACGGGGGACACAAGGCAACGCCTGCATTCTTGTCGGGCGTGTATCAGCCTGAATTCGTGGGCGACTCGATTGTCGTAAGGAATCAGATCACTTTGGACCAACTGGCGGCGAAGCACTTGTGCCAGGATAC
>JBCCZW010000722.1:0-2088 GCA_039186805.1 Verrucomicrobiota bacterium | reverse complement strand
GTGGAATGACGAAACCATGACCGATATCTTCGTGGAAAAGGCCAAGAGGTTTATTTCGAGAAACGCCTTGGCGCGATCGGGTTCCGGCAAGGCTAAGCCGTTCTGCCATGTATCCAGAAAATATACACGCTTACTCGGCTCTTCACGGAGGACGTATGGTGACCGAGCTCGACGACTCGCCCCATCTGTTTTTAAGCAAGCTGAAATGCGAAGGCTACATTGGCTGGGCCAGCAACGACGTAGACCAGAACCCAGAACATCTAGAACTCTACCGCGAGAGCTTCGCTAATCGCGGCGCGGAAAACCAAATTGAGGTATTCAAATCCGCCCTACACGGATACTTCTTCCCCGAACGGCCGCAATACAATAAAGATGCTGCCGAAACCGCTTGGACCAAAACGCTAGCGCTCTTCAGCGACGCGCTGACCATCTAGAACCTATCCCTAAACCTCGAAAATTGCCGTTGCGCGTGAGATGCGCTCTGGCAAGGCGGCTTTGGCTGCGGGTAGGCTGGAAGCCTATCCCCGCCAAAGCGAACGCAGCCAGAGCTCATCTCACACGCAACCCTTTCGGGCTGAGCTTCTGGCAAGCCTGAGCAGCGTTCTGCTCAAAAACTACCGAGGCCACACGCCAACACCCCGCCAATACTTCCAGTATGTACTTGTTGCATGAATACGCTTACTCGGAACGCTTTTTGAGCGCGCCTTGCTCAGACCCGTAAGAACTCTCAGCGGCAACATTCGAGGTTTAGGGATAGGTTCTAATAACCGCCGGATCCGTCTTCACCAAACGGACTAAATCGTCTTCGCTCTTACCCTGCTGAGCATACATGCGGCCCACGGCATTATTGTGATAATCCATCTCGTGATCCGCCGCCGTATTCGTCGTCGATCCCACCTCGTGAGAATCGGTCACTTTCTTAGCAAGCTTCTCGCCTACGCGCTGCGTCAGCAAATAACTCCAGAGCACATGGCGGTAGGCATCCTCTGGCAAAGACGGGTCATCCGCCTTCATGGCCTTCGATTTCTGAACAGAGTATTCGGTCAAATACATGAGCGCGGGAGCCTGTAATGGATGACGCGCCACGACATCGATCGTCGCATCCGACCATTCGCCGTCAAAACCAGCAGCAATCGCTTTCAAATCGCCCCGATCAATTTCAACGAAGTATTCATCTCCCTCCTGCACCGAGCGCAGGGTCGCCTGTCTCGCCTGACCATTCGCCATAAAATCAACAACCCCCTCCATCGCAATCGGCGACGTTGTGCTCCCCTGCGCGACGAACGCGCTCAATTCGGAAATCAGCTTCGAAACCGACTCCTCGGGCCTGTCCGCACTTAAAGCGATCGGCAACGCCAGCTCCTTTATCGCGAAGGATTTCAACTCGAATTCCTCCGACCGCTTCGTAGTCCCCAGCGGTTTCAATAGTCCATTGCGGACATCCACCACCACGCTTTCGTAATTCGAGTCGCCCGCCTCAACCTTAATAGACTCGAATTGCGTATCCAGACTTCCCGATCCCCAAACCTCGCTGAAACCCGGCACGCGAATTTCCGCTGAAAACCCGCTCCACTCAACCCCCGTCGGCATAAAGCTCACCTTCGCGTCGGCGATCTTTGGACGGACGATTTCAACCGCTTTCCCTTCGGTGGCTTTTTCCAATTCCACTAAAACCTGCTCGGACCCCTTCTTCACCAGAGCTTGCGCCCCAAAGTAGGCGCCCACGCCCACCAGTAAGGCGAATACGAACAGACCAATCAGAATTTTCTTCAACATAGCACCCTTAGCTAAAAAGCGAATCGGCTATTGCAATGGCAAAGCCCCGCTCAGTCGAAACGTTTCAAAAGCATATCGGCTCCGAAAATTCCTACCATCATCACCGCGAAGAAGAGCAACGCATCTCTCGACAAGCCGCCAATCGACACCAACGCCGGTCCCGGACACAAGCCCACCAAGCCCCAGCCAATCCCGAACATCGCTGCCCCCAGGAAAAATCGAGGCGTAAACTTCTCTTCCTCCAACCAAACGAATTTCTCGCCCCAAGGTCTCCCGTTACTCCTCTTCGCAAAGAACGCCGCCACAAAATAG
>JBCCZW010000721.1:0-2103 GCA_039186805.1 Verrucomicrobiota bacterium | reverse complement strand
TGGAATCGCAGTAGTTGAGGTTCGGAAATTTTTCTTTAAAGATTACGATAATGCAAAGCGCTGAAATAAAGCAACTTATAGATTTGGCTTCTGGAGTCGCTCAATCTTGTCACGGATTTTGCTCTCAGAAGCGAAACTTCGCTTAGATGCATGTGTAAGCATTTGATGTCCAGGTTTGGACAGTTCCACAGTCTTCAGAAAAACTCAGCCGAAACTCCGTTATGACAAACTTCTTCAATGATTTCAAAGTGGGCATTAGGCTTGCTTTTAAAAACTTGGGTAGCGTCGTGTTCGCTGTCGTCGCTTATTCGATTGGTCTAGGTCTCGTCGCTCTGATGCTGGCCTTGATATACGGCATTGCGAAAGGCAAACCAGACTACCAGGACATCGATCGACTCTACCACATGCGGTGGGATCCGGATACTCAGCACCTTTGGACGCAGGGCAACCAGTTTGAGCAATGGCGCATCCATACCTTTAGGGATTTTCAGGAAGCCCAGAGCAGTTTCGAAGACCTCTCGGCGAGCGTAAACATGCGTTTGAGCGTAGTCAAAGATGGATACGCAAATCTTGCCTCAGGGCTTAGCGTCACGGAGGATTTCTTCCGCACGATGGGTATCAAGCCGCATCTCGGCAGGCTTTTCAACGAAGACGAAGGAGGTCCGGATTCGCCGAAAGTTGTGGTGCTGGGATACGACTATTGGATGAAGGAGTTTGCGGGATCGCGTTCGGCCGTGGGTTCTTCTCTTACTCTCAACGGAATCGCCTACACTGTGATTGGAGTGGCTAGCGAGGGATTCGATTTTCCTGCCGAAGTTGAAATGTGGATACCTCGCGTGAGAGGAGTTTTAGAAAAACGAGGAGAAGGCTATGGGTATCTTGTCGTTGGTCGATTAAAGGAAGGCGTTCCAATTGGAACGGCGAATGCGGAATTCAACACGATCGCGAAGAACTTGGAGGCTACGTATCCAGATACGAATACGGGTTTCGTGTCGGTGAGAATTGAGCGTCTGGACTCCATGTACATTGACGATAACTTGCAAACGCAGTTTAACATAATGCTGGCGTGTTCGGGATTGGTGCTGCTGATCGCCTGCGCAAATGTCGCCAATCTGCTATTGTCGCGTACAATATTGAGGACGCGAGAATTAGCCATCCGTTCATCCTTGGGCGCGACGCGTTCGCGATTGGTTTACCAAATGCTGGTTGAAGGTCTGGTAATTGCGATACTCGGCGGCATCGGCGGTTGGGGCGTTGGAGAGTATGCTTCGCGGATGGTCTGGGATTTCGTGGTAAATGGCAATGGCGTGACCTTACCTTCTTGGATGCATATGAATATCGATTGGAGGGTGATGCTGTCTTTGGTCGGGGTCACTATTTTAGCGTGCATTGCGGCGGGTCTCTTGCCGGCCTTGAAAGCTTCTAAGACTAATATGAACGAAGTTTTGAAGGACAGCGGGCGCAGCTCGACGAGCATGTCCTTGGGATGGTTTAGTCGTGTGCTTGTGTTCCTACAGCTTTCCTTTTCGCTCGGCTTGTTGGTCGTGACGGGAGCGATGGTGAAGACGGTGACGGCTTCGGAGGAGTATAATCCGCCTTATGAAAAGTCTCGTATGCTGATCGCCCGCCTGGATTTGAATGAAGCGAGCTACCCCAGCGGACCTAAGCAGATTGAGTTTAGGCGCCAATTTAAGGAAAAGCTGGATTCGATTCCAGGGGTAACGGCGGCCGGTTTTTCAAGCGCCTTCGATATGATGTATAACTGGAACAGCATATTCAAAATCGAGGGTTCTGAATACGACAAGAAAGAGGATTATCCGACTGTAAGAAACGAAGTGATTTCTAACGATTATTTCGAAAAGATGGGTATTCCAATTCTCGAAGGTAGAGGATTTTTGGATACGGATACGCCCGATAAAGAGCTAAACGCCGTTTTGGCGAATACGCATCTCGCGGAAAAATTCTGGCCTGGCGAGAGCGCCGTTGGAAAGCGCTTGAAGGACGTTTGGAGCGACGAGTTTCCTTGGGTGACGATCGTCGCCATTGATCACACTCACGGCTTCGGACAGATACTCTGGAGGCCCAGCTTCCCCAAAGATGTCC
>JBCCZW010000720.1:0-2108 GCA_039186805.1 Verrucomicrobiota bacterium | reverse complement strand
TAAAATGGGTTTTGCGGCGAGCCGTAGCGAGGCGAAGGCGCTTGTCATGACGGGGAAAGTTAGAAAAGGGACCGAACGTTTGGATAAGCCTGGACTGAAGGTAGAGGAGGATATCGACCTCTTCGTTGAGGCGGGGAAGAGGTTCGTGAGTCGAGGGGGCGAGAAGCTCGAAGGTTACGTGAAGGAATTTGGCGTTTCATTCCGAGGAGTTCATGTACTGGATGTCGGAGCGTCTACCGGAGGGTTCACCGACTGCTCGTTACAAATGGGGGCGGAGAGCGCGACGTGCGTCGATGTAGGTAAGGGGCAACTACACTCCAAGATTGCGAATGACGAACGAGTGACGAACATCGAGAAGACGAACGCGCGGCACCTGCAGATGGGAGACCTGCCTCGAGATCGTTATGATAGAATTGTGATGGATCTCTCGTTTATCTCACTGAAAACGGTACTGCCTGCAGTCTGGCCTTTCTTAGACGATGAGGGCGGAGTATTGATCGCTTTGGTTAAGCCGCAGTTTGAAGTCGGCAAGGCGATCGCGGACAAATTTCGCGGAATCATCAAAGATGAGAAAGAGCGAGAGACTGCGCTAACGGGCGTAATCGACTTCGCTTTGGAAAATCTAGAGTCTGCGCGGTTGGTCGGCAGGACCCATTCGCCGATCAAGGGCACTGATGGAAATGTCGAATTCTTGATCGGTCTGGTGAAGGGTGAGGGGGGAGAAGCTTGTAGTTGAGTTTTTCCGTCAAATGTGGACTGTTTGATTAACCGCAATAGCTGTGAATCCGATCAAGAATTTAGCCTTTGTTTCAAATGCCTCCAAGCAAGGGGCGGGTGAATTTGTCGAGGAGCTTCGTTCGATAGCCCGCGAACGCGGTATTCACACGGTGGCTACGAATGAGTTTCCGGTCCCGGATGGTTTTTTGAAGGGGATGGACGCTTGCTGCGTGGTGGGCGGGGATGGCACCTTTCTGAGCGTGGCAGCGGAGTCTACGCAATGGCAGGTCCCTCTAGTTGGGGTGAATTTCGGTACCCTTGGATTTTTGACCACTTACACTACTAACGACTTCAAGGATCAGCTTGGAGGAATCTTGGAAGGGAAGTGCGATGTGAATTATCGCTCTCTGCTTCAGTGCCAGATCCAAGAGAATCATTGTGATTACGCCTTGAATGACGTGGTCGTTAAAGCGAAGGGAAGTGGGCACATCGTCCACGTCGATGTGTTTGCGGACGATGAGTTTGTAACGACCTACATCTGCGACGGGCTCATCTTCAGTACTCCCACGGGTTCAACGGCGTATACGCTCTCTGCGGGCGGACCCATGGTGCACCCGAGCGCGGGGGTAGTTTCGCTCACGCCTATTTGCGCTCACACATTGAGCAATCGTTCGATCATTTTTCCTCAAGGAGTCAAATTGAGGATCGAAAATGCGAAAAAGGCTGAGCCTTTGATGATCGCGATCGATGGTCAGCGTAACATGTCCACCCTAGATGACCGTCCTGTGGAAATCTGGAACGCGGACAAGAAATTGCCTATGGTGCAGCGAGTCGATTATTCCCACTTCAAAGTCGTAAGACGAAAGTTGAAGTGGAACGGTGGATACGCTGGTCAAGAGTGACTTTGATTGCGGATCAGTGCTCCTCGGGTACCAGGTAAGGATTTTCCGCGGTTTCAGCAGACTGACCGTCAGCGAAATCGAAATGGACGATCTGTATATCGCTCGAGCTTAGATTTGGGTTTCGGAGTATCGCGTCCTGGCGTATCCTCGTCAGGAGCTCTTTTTGAGCGCGAATGTAGTCTACATCGCGGGCGGGCCCGAAGAGATAGAGCATTTGTTCATGGGTGTAGCGAATATAGAAACCCGCGTCGGTAAGGCCATAGGCGGTCACGTCGATGCCAGGATATTTTTGCTGGAACTCGGCATGCTTCAGCTTAGCCATATCTTCGATGGCTTCGACCGGATAAACGACGGCCTTTGTGATTTCCGCCTTGCTCTGGGCGAAGAGCGAAAAGTTGGCGGCCATCGCCAAAAAGATGGTAGCGAGCGTTTTCAAGATGCGTTTGCTTACCTAGTCTACAGGTTGGTGGACATCTTGTCGCCTTCTTC
>JBCCZW010000719.1:0-2109 GCA_039186805.1 Verrucomicrobiota bacterium | reverse complement strand
TCCCGACCGCGCATGCGGCAGATCCAACGGTATCGGCAAAACCTCTACCGCGTCGCCCACACGCTTGATCAAACTCTGAACAATCCCCTCGTTTTCCTCAGGAGCAAATGAACAAGTACTGTAGAGCAAAGTCCCGCCCGGCTTGAGCGCATCAAAGGCCGCTAAGATCAAACGCTTCTGCTTCCTCGAAGTCTCCTTAATCTTCCGCGGACTCCAATGCTCCCAGCTCTTCGCATCCCCTTTCTTGAAGCGGGCCTCCGACGAACACGGCGCATCCAACAACACTCTATCAAAACGCCCAGGCCAACGCTTTCCCGCCGCCCGTCCGTCCATCATCTGAGAATCCACCATCGTCGCTCCGCAACGCTCCAGATTACCCTTCAATTTATAAAACCGACCTTTGATCACCTCGACTGCCGTCATGAAACCTTCATTACGCATCAGTCCCGCAAGGTGAATCGTCTTCCCGCCAGGGGCCGCCGCCAAATCCAGAACTTCCTCTCCCGGCTCCGGCTGCAAAACAACCGCCGCCAACTGGCTCGAGGGATTCTGTATAAAGATAGCTCCCTCATAAAACGCCTTCGTCTCCGTCAACTCACGACGCTTTTTTCCCGATACCTCAAAACACTCCAACAGCCCCGCATCTACCGAAACAAACTCGATGCCTGCTTCATCCAACTCATTCTTCACTCGACCCAAATCGGCCTTCAATGGATTGATCCGAAAAATAGTCCGCTCCCTGCGCCCGAGTTGTGAGCAGACCGACGCGAAATCTCCTTCCGATAGAATCAGCTTCAATCGCTCCAAAAATGCTTCCGGAAAATCCACAAAAGTCACAATCCCGAGCCCTAACTGGACATCAAACCCAAAATTCGTTTCCCCATTCCTGGTGAATCCTTATCTTCTATCCTCATCTTAAACTTCCCTCCCATGAAGCCTCTCACTCTACTGACCCTCTTCGCTTTCCTCCCCCTTTCACTCTCGGCTCAAGCGGCAGCCCTCTCCCCCGTAATCGAACATAAAGACATCGTCTACGCTAGAGTCAGCGGTCTCTCTCTAAAACTCGACCTCTACCTCCCTCGCGAGGTCGAAACCAGTCCCCTCCTCATTTGGATCCATGGAGGAGCCTGGCGATCCGGTTCCAAAGAAAATTGCCCGCTCGCTCCCATGACCAAACACGGTTTCGCCGTGGCAAGCATCTCTTACCGCCTTAGCCCCGTTGCTCAATTCCCCGCTCAAGCCTATGACATCAATGCCGCAATCCGCTTCCTCAGAGCTTCGTCACCACACTATGGATACGATCCAAAGAAATTCGCCATCGCCGGAGCCTCCGCCGGTGGACACCTTGCTGCCCTCATCGCGACGGCCAACGGCAATCCGGAACTGGAAGGCGACCTCGGCAACCACCTAGATCAATCTTCCGATGTTCAAGCCGCCATAAATCTCTACGGTTGCGGCAATTTTCTTACCCTTCTTGAGCAAACGCCCAACGAGGAAAAACGCCAAATGCGCGCTCAAGCCCTCACGCTCCTTCTCGGAGATATTCCCGCGAGAGTCCCCAAGCTCGCCGCTCTCGCCAGCCCGGCGCTCCATATTTCGGATACATCCGCGCCCATGCTCTTCATCCACGGCGAAGAAGATATTCAAATGCCCTTCATACAAGGCAAGGAATTCTACGAAGCCTACAAAGCCTCCGGAATAAAAACAGAATTCATCCCAATCGCCGGAGCCGGTCACGGCGGAAAAGCCTTCTACACCTCAGAACGCCAATCCCAAATGGCAGCCTTTCTCATCAAAGCATTCGGAAACTAATCTTCTCATCCGCAGCGGAATTAAGCATTACCATCGGGAGTCGGCCCTGCAAATCTCTCCCTAAATGTAAAATCGAACATGAGTCCCATAAAAAGCAACCCCGACAAAGGATATTAGATTCCAACCGATTTCTGAGGGAAGCTGGCAATCCGAATCATTTTCGCCCTTCGCATAAAGGCGCGAAGCCGCAAGCAATCAAATGATACTCTGACTATGAAGTATACCCCAAGAACTCTCGCCTCCCTCTTTTTAGCGGCAAGCTCATTCGTTCTCCTCGGCGCCCAAAGCCAGCACCGC
>JBCCZW010000718.1:0-2111 GCA_039186805.1 Verrucomicrobiota bacterium | reverse complement strand
GATTCTTCGTTAATGCCATCATCCGCAGGACCTTCGACACCTCATCCGCGGGATTCATAGATCAAATCATTCGCCACGAACTCGTGCGAGAAGGAGGCCCTCATGCCCACACCGTCCAAGAGATTCAGAAGCGCCAAAGCAAGGTGCTGCGGCCCATTCTCTCTAAACTGCTCAAAACGAACTCTAAACGACTTATAGATCAAGCCCACATCAATATCGCCGCCCTATGCTTCTTTCCAAAGGTCGCCATCCCTTTGAGAAATATGCTCTTTCCCAAACCGCCCTCCGAAAAGCAGCTCGAAGCCTACATCGAAGGGCAATTCCAGTTCGCCCTCGCCGGACTAGACTCGCTCAATCCGTCACCTTCAGACCTAATATGAAGCATCGAAATTTCCTCGCTGCATCAGCGCTCGCGCTTCTTACGAACGCTTGCGTTTCGACCTCGCCAAGGAAAGAAAATCCAGACATCGAACTTCCCTCTCAATACACGCAAAGCCAGCAAGAGGGAGTGGAAATCAAACAATCGCTACTGGACCTATTTCAGAATCGAACGCTCGATTCAGTCGTCTCAACGGCCTTGGAGAATAACCCGAACTTACAAGCCGCCAGAGCTCGGCTCGATGAAGTCTCCTACAATTTCCAAGGAGCTCGATCCACCCGTTTTCCTTCTTTGGGAGCGAGCCTCTCAGGAGGAAAAAACGAACCCGCAGGCGCCGCATCCATGGACACCTATGCCGCAAACCTGGACGCTCGCTGGGAAATCGATATCTGGGGAAAGCTAAGCGATTCGGTAAAAGCCAGTCGTGCCGATCTGGCTGCCGCAGAAGCCGACTTCCAAGCTGCGGAACAATCGCTTGTCGGGCAAACAATGCAAGCGTGGTTCACCCTTGTCTCGAACCAAAAGCTCGCAGAACTAGAAAGGCGACGCGTCGCGTCATTCGTCTCGACCCAGTCGCTCGTATCTCGACGCTTCGATCTCGGCGAAGCCACTCTAACCGAGCTCAACCTCGCCCAAACTGATTTGGAGAACGCCCGAGCCGACCTCGAAAGAAGCGACGACTTGTACAATCAAGCAGCGCGCCAGCTCAAAGCGCTTATGGGCGAGTACCCAAGCCACCTCGATCCTGGAGCGCTCGACTGGCCGGAGCTGAACGCCAGTGTCGCCGCTGACTTGCCCTCGGAACTCCTAACCGCGCGACCCGACGTCGTATCGGCTTACCAAAATATAGTCGCGGCAGACGCCCGATTTTCAGCAACTCACAAAGAAATCTTCCCCTCATTCTCGCTTACCGCTAACGGCGGACGGAGCAGTAGCGTACTCGATGACCTCGCGGACTCCGCGTTCAACTCCTGGAGCGCCTTAGCGTCTTTCTCCGTAACCCTCTTCGACGCCGGCGCGCGAAGAGCCAACACGGGAGCGGCAGAGCAAAGAGCCGAACAAGCGTATTACAACTATCAATCCGTAGTGCTCAACGCCCTACGGGAAGTAGAAGATGCCATAGGATCCGAGTTTTACTTGGCTCGAGAAGAGTCCGCCCGACTCGCAGCCCTCGAGGCCGCTAGACAATCGCTCGACAGGGCTCGACGCGACTACGAGTCAGGACTCATAACCATTCTATCTCTGCTGGAAACGCAAAGACGCGTATTCACCACAGAACGGCAGACCATCAACTTAAAGGCGAGCCGATTGAACAATCGCGTCAGCCTAGCCCTGGCTCTGGGCAAAGGAGCCTAAACGAACGTATCCATTTTATCATGAAAGTGTCCCGACTGATCGTAAACCTTGTAGCCGCTCCTTTGCTTTTGACCGCCTGCTTCGGCATCGCCAGCCTGATGATCAACTCTCGCAAGCCGCCTCCTGTTTCGCCTAAGCTAGAAGTCGTTATCACTGTGAGCTACACTGCTACTAGCCCCGAAACCATCGCACCTACTATCGAGTCTTTCGGCAACACTCAAAGCTACTTCAGCACCAATCTATCCAGCCAAGTAGGAGGAGAGATTATTGAAGTATCATCAAATTTCCGGGCCGGCAATAAAGTGAGCAAAGGCGAATGGCTCGTTAAAATAAATCCCGCCGATTACCAAGCGAACCTCGCCAACAGAAAAGCGAG
>JBCCZW010000717.1:0-2113 GCA_039186805.1 Verrucomicrobiota bacterium | reverse complement strand
TGTGAGTTGCGTGGGATTTACCGTTTTTACTCAGTTCTTGAAGCTGCTTTTTGTCTTATGAGATTTTTAATCAAACTCGCCTCCATAACTACCTTTGCGCTTATGACCGGTTGTACTGCTGATTCGAAACCTGAAGCTCGTTATGGTCAGCTCAAAGTAGAAGGGGCTCAGCTGCTGAGCGAAGCGGGCGAGCCCGTGGTTCTGAGAGGGATCAGCTACGGCTGGAGCGCTTGGTGGCCTCGCTTTTACAACGCGGGTACGGTTAAGGAGTTCACGGACGATTGGGGAGTGGATGTGGTACGGGCTGCGGTTTCTTTGAACTTCGATCCATCCGAGAATTCGTATTTGGATGATCCGGAAGGAACGGAGAAGCTACTTTACGCGGTGGTCGATGCAGCGATCGATAATGGAATCTATGTCATCATCGATTGGCATAGCCACAAGTTGCTCGAAGAGGAAGCGACTCAGTTCTTTGTAAAGATGGCAACGAAATATGGGGAGTATCCAAATGTCATTTACGAGATCTTCAACGAGCCGGTGAAGCAGTCGTGGGCGGAGGTGAAGGCGTATTCGGAAAATGTGATCGCGGCGATTCGAGAAATAGATGCGGACAACATTATCTTAGTAGGCAATCCCCACTGGGACCAGGACGTGCACATTGTGGCTGACGACCCCATTGAAGGGGTGTCGAATATCATGTACACGCTTCACTACTACGCAGCGACTCACAGAGACTATCTGATCGATCGTGGGAACTATGCGATAAGCAAGGGCACTCCGCTATTCATATCGGAGTGCGCGGGTATGGAGGCGACGGGAGATGGCCCGATCGATTACGATTCCTGGAGTCGTTGGGTCGAATGGTCGGAGGAGAATAACGTGAGTTATGTGAAATGGTCGGTGGCGGACAAAGACGAAACGTGTTCGATGCTCTATCCTACCGCCGAGAGCGATGGCGGTTGGGATGAAGATGATCTCAAGGAGTGGGGCGCGGTAGTCAGAAAGCTTATGAGAGAGAAGGCAGGCTTGAAGTAAAATACGCCCCGTTTACTTGGAAGCGAGGTAGCCCTGATCGACTAGAAATGTATCCATTGCTTCGATGCATTCTGCGAAGTATTCTTTGCCGTTGCTGCTGACGCGCCCCTTGTTGAAAAAGCCGTGGGCGGCAGACTTGTAGACGATCAGTCGGCAGGTTTTCGGAGCTCCTTTGTTGAGCTTGGCGGCGAAAGCCTCGGCGGTTGCGACGGGGATGAGATCATCTGAATCTCCAATGAGAAAGAGGGAAGGAGGGCGATAAGAGCGTATGTTGTGAAGCGGGGAGAATTGTTTCCAATATTCGGATACGCGATCGTACCCATATCCGTTTGGTCCGTTATCGATAACAGGATTGAAGAGCACGAGAACATCCGGGCGGTAGTCTTGCGGAATGCCTTCGGGGATGGGGCAGAACGCGGTAGCGGCTGCTAGGTGACCTCCCGCAGATCCACCACCTGCGGCGATGCGTTTGGGGTCGATGAAGTATTCGTCGGCGTACTCGTTGATGTAGCGTGTTGCATCCCAGGCGTCTTCCAGGCAGATGTTAGGCGTGACCTCGTGCGAGCTTTTGGTTCGGTATTGGGCGCAGATACTGATCATGCCGCGCTCAGCGAGGTGTATCGCCTGGGGCTCCAGATGGGAGATATTGCCGCCGTTCCAGCCGCCTCCGAAGAAGAATACGATGCCCGGCAAGGGGTTGGAATCCGATGCTCCGGCGGGCGTATAGATTTTGAGGACGAGAGGGTCCTGTTCATGGAGCGTCTTGTAGGGAACGACTGATACCGAGTAGTTGGATTCTGATGACAAGCCGATCGTGGTCATTAAGATGGTTATGAGTGTAGCGCTTAGGCTCTTTGCCATTTGTAAGGTAGGTTGAGGTTGGTTTGCACGACGCCAATGACGACGTCGCAAGCTTGTAGCCAGCCGGCGAATACGTCTTGGGGGTCTTCTTGGGGAAATTGGAGGCGGGCCTCTCGTATCAAATTTTGCCGATGGGAATAGATGTTACGGCGTAATTCATCGAAGCGATCGAAGAGCTCGTAGCCTTGCGCCTGCTTTTCAGTCTCGAGATCGTAGT
>JBCCZW010000716.1:0-2120 GCA_039186805.1 Verrucomicrobiota bacterium | reverse complement strand
TTTTCAGCAAAGCCTACGGTCGCAACCCAAGCGAAAACGAACTAAGCCTCTGTCTCGAGCACTGGGACAAAATGAAAAAACGCCATAAAGGCCTACACTTCGAAGCGACCACCTACCCCACCACCGTCACCCGAGAAGCCGCTGAAGAAATGACAGGCGAGATCTTCTCCTTCACCGAAAGGCTCTTCGCCTACGAAGACTACACCCCCGATCTCGAATACGCAGATATCGACGCCAATACCCGAGCCCTCGCAGAAGTGTGCCTCGTCGTATTCAACAGCAACGAATTTCTTTACATATACTGACATGAACAAACGGATACAAAGCGATATCATACGCAACGCTCACGCCGCTCGTTCCCTCAACCGACGCGATTTTCTTTACGGACTCGGCGCCAGCCTCGGCAGCGTCGCCCTCGCAGGGCTCAACTCGACTGCGTCTGCAGCCTCTCCATCCTACAACAAGCCCCATCACGCCCCCAGAGCCAAGAACTGCATCTTCCTCATGATGGAAGGCGGACCAAGCCACATCGATACTTTCGACCCCAAGCCCGAACTCGACAAACTGCATCTTCAGAAATTCAAACGCAGCGGAGAAAACAAATCCGCCATGGAAAGCGGAGAGCGCTACTACGTCCGCACCCCTTGGGAATTCCAGCAACACGGCCAATCCGGAGCCTGGATGTCTTCCCCATGGAAACACCTTTCAAGCGTCGCCGACGAAATCTGCTTCTATCGAGGAGCCCAAGCCGAATCCGTTAACCACCCGACCGCCATGTTTCATATGAACACTGGCAACCGCTTCGTCGGCGACCCCGCAATCGGCTCCTGGGTAACCTACGGTTTAGGCAGCGAAAACAAAGATCTGCCGGGCTTCATCGTCCTCCCCGAAGTCTCCTACCCGCAAGGCGGTTCGCCGAATTGGGGAAATGGATACCTGCCCGCCAACTTTCAAGGCACCCCCCTACGCCCCAAAGGCTCGCCGATTCTCAACCTCAAGCCGCCCGCTGGCATCTCACGAGAACACCAGCGAGAAAACCTCGATCTCCTCGCCTCCCTGAATCACAAACATCTTGAGGACAGCCCCAATCAAGACGAACTCGCCGCTCGCATAGAGAGCTACGAACTCGCCTTCCGCATGCAAATGGCCGTGCCTGGTATCCTCGACATCGATAAGGAGAGCGAAAAGACCAAGGAGATGTATGGCCTCGGCGACGAAAGTACCGACGTCTTTGGCCGCAAATGCCTGCTCGCCCGCCGCCTCATAGAAAACGGCGTGCGTTTCGTCCAACTGTATTCAGGAGGTTGGGACTCCCACGATTTTATTCAAAAAGCCCATGGAGCGCGTATCCAAAGCGTGGATAAGCCCATTACCGCGCTCATAAAAGATCTCAAGCAACGCGGTATGCTAGACGAAACGCTCATTGTCTGGTGCGGCGAATTCGGTCGCAGCCCCGACAACGGCACCCGCGCAGGAAGCACCACCTACGGCCGCGACCACAACGCCGAAGCCATGACCATGTGGTTTGCAGGCGGGGGCTCTAAAGCGGGGCACACAATCGGCGCTACCGACGAACTGGGAGTAAAAGCCGTCGATGTCGCTCACCCGCTGCGCGACGTCCACGTGACGCTCCTGCACCTCCTCGGTCTCGACGACAACAAACTTACCTACTTTCACGGCGGCCGCTACAAGCAACTCTCCCAATTCGGCGGCAAAGTAATCACCGACCTCCTAGCCTAAAAAGTGGAAAGGCGGCGGCCTCGCCGACCGCAGAGCCCACCCTAAGAAAGAACCATCCCCCAAAACAGCGCGAACCCAATTCTTCTATCCTCATCCTCTATCTTCATCTTCCATCCTCATCTTCTATCTAGTAGATTATCATGGGATAGAAGAACCGCCACGCAAAAGCCGATTACCCAATCAATGCTCAACCTCCCTCTATCCCTCCTGCTCTCCGCCCTCCCTCTCATCGGCGGCACAACCTATTCGCAAACCATCCAGCGCCTCAACCACTCAACCCAACCCCTTCCTGTCCCCGAAAACCTAATACTCGAACAAATCGCAGGGGGCGACTACGACGGCTGCGAAGGCCCCCTCTGGGTCCACAACGATGAAGGCGG
>JBCCZW010000715.1:0-2122 GCA_039186805.1 Verrucomicrobiota bacterium | reverse complement strand
CCTCTACCTTGGAGTGATCGTCCTCTGGATCATTGCGTTGATCGGCGCAATCCAAGGCGAAAAGAAAGAAACTCCGCTCATTGGAAAGTTCTTTCAACAGTGGTTCTCTGGGTTGTAGGATAAACTCAAATACTAATTTCAAAAGCCGGCGCCTTCAAGGCGCCGGCTTTTTTGCAACCGCAGAGCAAGACGCTCCAGAGACGACCCCGAATCTGAGATCCTAAGCGAGCCCAAAGAACGTCCATCCCTTAGTAACCTCACTCACCTCTCACTACCCCACGATCCTTCGCACCAACGGATCCAAAGACCCTTCAATCGTCCCGCAGGTCCGTATCACCGTATCCATGACAGCTTCATACTCCAGATGAGTCAGCGGATGGTAATGCGATACGAACACTGCCGGCGTTCCCATATGCATCCAACCCTTCATTAGGTTACGAGCCACCGGTCCGTGAAAGCGAATCGCATTCGTTCCAAAATTATAGTTATTGGCCAAGGAACACACGATCACGTCATATTCGTCCAAAGCATTCCAAATCGCATGATTGCCCGGATCCACCATCTCATCGACTGCCTCGAAACGCTCCTGCAGCTTCGAGGTAAACGCCTTCATCAAGCTCAGATCCTGATAAGACTCCACAGGCAAAACGACATGCAAAGCCTTCTTCGACGAAACGTTAGCGATGGGTAAAATTCCCTGACGATCTCTCACTATCTCCACGCTCGATTCGATCACCTCATTGGCGACCGACTGGTGTCTCTCTAAATCAATGGGGCCCGACCCCTTGGTAAACGGGGTCTCCGAGCCGCCCAACAATCCGATCTGCTCCTTCAATGAGATCAATCGAGTCGCTCTCTCGACCATAGTCTCCGTTTTAAGCAAGCCATTCTGTATCCGTTTTTCCATTTCAGAAATAAATACATCATCCGGGTGGGCGAATAAAAGTACATCGCCACCGCATTCCCAAAAGACCGCGCAAGCGTCATAGTAGTTTCGATACCCGCAGAAGCCGCCCATTCCAACCGCGTCCGACACAATCAATCCATCGAACCCCAATTCGCCTCTCAGCAAATCGCCCATCAGTTTCGAGCTTAAAGTTGCGGGAGGATATATGCCGCGATCATCAGGTTCATCATAAGCAGGGAAACTCAAGTGCCCTGGCATGACAGACATCACTCCACCGTCGATCACTTCCTTAAAAGATCTTCCCGAGCTCTCCCTCCATGCATCCAGAGTCAACGGAATCTCAGGAGTCGTTAAGTGCTGGTCGTAAACCCCGAAACCATCGCCGGGAAAGTGCTTCGCCGTCGCGATCATTCCGAAATCCTGGCAGCCCTTCGAGTAAGCCTTACCCATCGCCACAACCCGCTCCAGCTCTTCGCCTGCCGACCGATAACTCGTTGTAGGCGTGTCTGGATTCGACAAAATATCCACGCAAGGCGCGAAGGTCCAGTTGTATCCAACCTCTCTTCCTTCCAAAGCCGCGATCCGTCCCATCTCATAGCCAAGCCGCTCAGGGCCTTTTCGCGAACACCCATAGTAGGAAGGAAACTCCGTCGCTCCCTTTATCATGGCTCCTGGCCCTTCCTCCAGATCCGTCGCCACCAACGGAGGCGATTCGCATAACTCGTTGTAGCGGTCGATCATCTCTCGGTGAGTTTCCTTCGCCGCTGGATGAAAAAACACACTCCCGCAAGCAACGTATTGGTCCCTATCCGTATGATCAAAATAGTTCGGGCAACACAGCTCCCGAACCAATTCTTCAAAGTTCAACTTATTGGCGCGAGCGCGCGCCGTATCCGATATTTCGATGCTAAATTTCGAGGACATATGTAGACAGAAGATTCCGAAATGCGATGAATCTGCTCCATGATCACGACAGTCGCAATCATGTCGGCAAATTTCACCATTCTTACAAAAGGACATTTCGGAACACTATTTCATAGGATGCGCTGATGTCCCAGGGTCGCTATCCCCTCTGGTATCCAGGCAGGCCTCCCAATTCGCGACCATCACTTTTGCCTCCCCAAACACCCTCATGAAATCTAGATTCTTCCCGTGGGCTCTGGGGTAAACACCCGATCGCCTTTTCCAAAATCTCACAAAATATGTAAAATCGCT
>JBCCZW010000714.1:0-2143 GCA_039186805.1 Verrucomicrobiota bacterium | reverse complement strand
GATGCTGATTGAAAACGTGAGCGGAGAGAGATTTCTCCTGGTGGATACGGCTTGATCGGTTTTTGTTTGTCGGAGGCGATTTAGCAGAACGGGAACGTTTTCGAAGTCGCAGCTCCTTTGGGACGAAGGTAGCTCGCCGGTCCAACGCTTGCCTTTGCGAGACTGTTGGCCGATAAAATTCGTTTCGGATTATCCAAACTGCTTCTTGTATCTAAATGCTGGTTACTGATCGATTTCGCTGTCTTTGATGCGGCGTTGCGTGAAGCCTTCGTGGACCGCGGCATCGACGATGTCAGGGTGCTTCTCTCCGGCCTTTTCCATTGCGTTGAGCAGCCGCTCTTTCATGCGGTTGGCTACGGGGCGATGGGAGGGAAAGCTGATTAGGTTTTGCAGCTCGTAGGGATCGGTTTCCAGATCGTAGAGAAACTCCTCGGTGTATGTTTCTGAGCCCGGATTTTCGCCTCCTGCTTTGGAGGGATCGGAAACGGAGTATTTCCAGCGACTGGTACGGATGGCGCGGCCGACTTGAGATTCGGAGATTTGGATGAAGGCTTCGTTTTCCCAGTCCTTGCTTTCTCCGCGGAGGATCGGCATGAGAGACCGACCAGGCAATTCTTGGGGCGCTTCAATTCCGCAAGAGTCGAGGAGGGTGGGAATCAGATCAACTAGGCTCATCACTTCGCGACGCCGTCCGCCGCCGTCGAAGCCAGGGCCGCAGAACGCTGTCGGCACTCTGACCGAGGCTTCGTGGCAAGAGCGTTTGTATTCGCCGTTGCGGGTCTTGAAGTGGCAGCCGTGGTCTGAGGTGAAAAGGATGATCGTATCCTTCGCGATATCGAGACTCTTAAGGGTGTCGCGGATACGGCCGAGGGCTTCGTCCAGGCGCTTGATCATACCAAGGTAACCGCCAAAGTGCTGTCCGCTGGAGCCGCCAAGGGCTTGAAGGTCGGGCGGTATCCATTTGCCGGTGTATTTCTCGCGATAGCCTTCCGGCGGAGGATAATCGTCGACGTGATTCTGGTGGTGCGGTTCGAGATAGGAGGTGAAGAGGAAGAAGGGCTGATCTTCTTTACTTTTTTCGTCGATATAGCGGATGACGGCGTCGGTTTGGGCATCGACGCGGTATCCTGGCAGCTTTACCTCTTGGTCCTCGTTGTCGTAGAGAATGCAATCGTAGGCATCGGAAACGAATTCGAGGAGGTTGGCTGCCAGCCAGTAATCGTATCCACCGCGTTCCGACTGAGGCACTGCGGCGATGGTCGAGCCGAGATGCCATTTGCCGATGTAGCCGGTGTTGTATCCAGCTTCTGAATAATGCTGAGCTAAGGTCTTGAGGCTTTGATCCAAGGGGATGCCGTTTCTCCATGAGCCGGTTTGAGTCGCGTAAAGACCGGTTTGCAGGCAGGAGCGGGCGGGGCCGCATACGGGTTGACAGGTGATCGCCGCATCTATGTGAGTCCCGTGGTCGGCCATGCGGTCGAAGTTGGGCGTGATGTCGAGCGGACAGCCATGCGCTCCGGTGCAGTCCCAGCGCTGTTGATCAGTGAAGAAGACGATTACGTTGGGTTTCTTGCTCATTCGTTTTCAGAGAGGAGAGGCCGCGTTATTAATGGAATGCGGTACCCGTATTATTCGATAAAGAATACCCCTGTTGCAGGAAGTTCAAGTATTGGTTGGTCCTCGAGGGATCCCTGTATCGATATCCGTTCGGATAGGGCAGAGTTGGGAGCTCGTTCGTTTGCTGTCCGCATAGGAGAGAGTCTTAGCAGGGAGCTGCTTGAGAAGAGTCGGTCTGGTTTGCATTACACTTAGGCGAGCTTTGAGGAAATCCAAAAAAGAAGACTTTTGCTGGCAGGATTTAGCTGATTGGATCTGTGGCTATGAGCGAAGGAGTACTGAAGGGACGCGTGGCGATCGTTACTGGGGGAGGGAGAGGTATCGGTCGTTCGATCGCTCTTGCCTACGCGGATGCGGGAGCAAAAGTGGTAGTGGCCGCGAGGACGCGATCGGAAGTTGAATCTGTGGCAGAAGAGATCGCGTCGAAAGGCGGCAAGGCTTTGGCTTTTACGGGGGACGCGTCGAAGTTCGAAGATGCGGAGCGTTTGGCTTTGGAGACTGAAAGGGCGTTTGGGCAACTGGATAT
>JBCCZW010000713.1:0-2153 GCA_039186805.1 Verrucomicrobiota bacterium | reverse complement strand
GAGCTTCTGGCGCTCATGTTTCCGCTGGTATGTATTATTTGCGATCATCAGAGCTATTGTGACAGAAGCGGCAATTATCGCGGCTGTAATCGAGGGATCCATCCGAACAAACGAAATCAAAAACCTCACCCTTGACAATACTTTTACACGCACCGTAGTTCTATCGATGAAGACGGCGTCCAGCAGGGGTCAATGCGTGTTTTTTGATTTTGAAAAGACAAGCAGCCTTCTGCGAAAATCAGAAGTCCCAATACCCTCGTTTCCGGGGCAAGACAGGGTCAGTCCAATCCTTCTGCAGATCTCAACGCGACTGAAAAATCTGGACCATCAAAATCGCTGAATCGAAATTGGTAAGCAACATGCTTGTGGAGAGCGATGTTCTGGAATCGCCTTTTTCTCTCAGCTCTGCCGGGGTTGATCTTATTCATTGCGGCCTGCTCGGACAAAGAGGATCCAAGCTCTCTACAAAACGAGTTGGCCGGGCGGCAAGCGATGAGCGACCAGGAAAGATTCGATCTGCTGGCAGACGCGTTTCCCTGGGAACGCATTGTATCCAATTCCTACTTACTTCGTGAGCCTAACCCAAGCCCGTCCGCGCCATCTTCTGAGTCGGCAGCGACCCAAAAGCTCATCGTAGCCCTTCCCTGGCTGCCAAACGACCAAACTCCCGCCCTCTGGCTCGGCTTAAGTCGCGGCTATTTTGCAGCGGAAGGGCTCGATCTTGAAATCGTCCCAGGAGGTCCGGGTCGGGACAACCTGCTCTTTCTTCTTTCCGGCAAAGTCGATCTTACGATCGCCTCCAACGCCACTGGTATCATTCGGGTTTTAGCCAGCAAGACAGGCGGCGAGTTAGTAGCAGTGGGTTCCTTGCAGAAAGAATATCCCTACGCCTACATCGCTCTTGATAAGAGTATCCCGTCAGATCAGCCGTCCTCGCGCACTCCCACCAGAGATGACTTTCGCGGAAAAGTTCTCGGTATGACGCCAGGAGGAGAGAGCTTCTTAGCCTTCGCCTTGGATTCTCTTCAGCTCGATTCTAGCGAAATTGAAATCCGAAAGGCGGGCAGCAGCCTAGTTCCGCTCACCGAAGGCGTATTCGATTTTTACACTACAATGGCAGACAACAATCCAAGAAAGTTGGAGGCCATGGGCCACCACAACTGGATGCTATGGAGATTCTCAGATCACGGCTGGATCGACTACCACAACGTAATCGTCACGCGTCCAAACTTCCTGGAATCCAATCCAGAACTCGTTCGCAGTTTCCTAAGAGCGCTAGATCGAAGCGCAAGGGCCCTTCTCGACGAGGAAACCATAGAGGTCGCGAAAGAGATTCTCCCCTTCGTCGCCGATACCGGACTAGACGCTACGATGATCGCGCGGCGGCTAGAACTCCAACGCCCCCTCACCCTCGCCACCGACGACGAACCTCTCTTGCACACGACTAAAGACAAATGGATCGAAGCCGCCGCCATGCTGTGGCGACTAGGCGTTATCGAGGTGCCGAATGGAGATTGAGGTCCACGAAAGACTATCGCCTTGTGGCTTAGGTCGTTCGCGACAATTGCGGCTAGAACGATTGCGATGAGTTAAACCCTCAGGATTTCTGTGATCCGGACCTCTTTTGCCGCGTGATCGATCCAGTAAGTAAATATGAACTCTTCCAGCAACAAATTCTCGATTATCCGACCTACCGAATCAGTGGTTTGATCTGTTTAGATCCGAAATAGCAGTCCGCTTTCCCGCGTTCATTTCATCTAGTCGTCGAGTGGTTTCCTGTTTCCATTCATCAGATTCTTGGCCCAAGCGAACAATAAAAGCGGACATCTCTCGACGCTCGGATTCAGAGAGTTTGGCAAGTTGCTGCTTGAGAGTCAGTAGCTCGGCATCACTCATAATCCTAAAATTACGAGAACCTTCTAATAGGTCAAGTCCGTCAATTTTCTCGCCCAAATAGAAGGTTCACAGACTTTTTGCGGAATCAGCTCTTCTATCTTCAATCTTCATCCTCATCTTCTATCCAATTACCCAATCTTAGAGAGTGTCCAATAAGTCGCTCTCGAACGATTGAAGCTATATTTTCGAAGCGAAGTTTGGCTTGGGAAGCGAGTAATACCCGGAGGGTATTGCGAACTGAGCAAACGAACTTCGAG
>JBCCZW010000712.1:0-2173 GCA_039186805.1 Verrucomicrobiota bacterium | reverse complement strand
TCCAAGCTCTCCATGGCCGATGTCATTAAAAACTTCCTACAGAAAAGCAGCATTCGCTTCGTGGGAGAAATCACCGAAGAAAAGCTCTCTCTTCTTCAGGAGATCGACCGCAGCTTCTGCGACCTTTTTGAAATTATCCGTATCCCAGAATTGGATTCAGATAGCTCGCTCAAGGTTATCATCAACAAACAGCGCGAACTCGAAACTAAATTCGGAGTAAGATTCGACGCGTCGATCGTCCCTCTCGCTAACGATCTGCAACGTCGATTCAATCGCCATGAATCGCGCCCGGGAAGCGTCGTCGCATTCCTCTCCAATCTAGCCTCCCGCAACAGCTATGAATCTATCGACCGCTCTTCAGTTATAAAGAGCTTCAGCGAGCAAAGCGGATTCTTCGCTAGCTTTATCGACCACACCCTAACGCTCTCCCAAGAGGAAATCGCTGCCGGGCTCGGCAAAGAGTGGATTGGACAAGAAGCCGCCCTCCAAACCCTCGCCGCGACGATCTCTACCGCCCGCTCCGGCATCCAGGACCCTCACAAGCCTTTCGGCTGCTTTCTCTTTCTTGGACCCACCGGAGTCGGAAAGACCGAATGCGCCAAGGGTCTCGCTCGCTATCTCTACGGCAGCGAAGAAAGGCTCCTGCGGTATGACATGAATGAATACGTGTCTGAGCACTCCGTTTCACAGCTATACGGGACCTACGAGCAACCCGATGGGTACCTCACTTCCGCTATCCAACTTCAACCTTATTCCATCGTCCTCTTCGACGAAATCGAAAAAGCCCATCCGGACGTATACGACGTCCTCCTGCAAGTTCTAGGCGAAGGACGCCTCAGCGATGCCCTCGGACGTACCGTGGACTTCACCAATTCGATTATTATACTTACATCCAATCTCGGCGTGCGCGAATCGCAGAAGAGCTTCGGCTTCGGCGCCCCGACTGCCGATCCCAACGCTTTCCGCACAGCCGCTCAAAAGTTCTTTCGGCCCGAGTTTTATAACCGGATCGATTCGATCATCCCATTTCGCAGCCTAACCCGCGACGAAATCTCAGGCATTGCCGAGCGCCTCATCGACTCTCTCTTCAAACGCTCCGGATTCCTGCAGCGTCACGCCTGCATCGAAATCTCCCCCCAAGCAAAGGAATGGCTCATCGATCGAGGCTACGACCCCATCTACGGGGCCCGCGCCCTCAAACGTGAGCTCGAGCAATCCGTATCCAAACCGGTTTCAAGGATGCTCTCCAAAACCGAACCCCAGCAACCGATCGTATTGGAAATCGATGAGTCCGGGGATCGACTCCTCACCAAGGTCACTCCCCTCGAAAATGCCGCGGAAAGCCGAGCATGGAGACCCAGTATCAAGAAAGACAATACCTTAAAAGCAATCGAAGCGCTTCAAGAATTCACCAGCGATATCGAAAGAGACCTTCCAGACGACCTCATCGCCAGTTCCGCTTCAAGCCCCTCAATTTTCGATCACGACGATCCTTACTACGACGATCACCCGGTCGGCGCCAGCGAAGAGCTCCGCCACCTAAAGACCAAGCTAACGGAACTCCAATTTGAGCTGGAAGAAGATAGATTGCGCAGGCTCTCGCACGGCCTCAGACGCCAAACCGCTAACATCCACTACGACAAATGGGGAAACAAACCGCTGAATATTCGCGATCTCTTCGCCATAGATGACTTCAACCTTTTCCTCGACCAACTTTTCGAGAACCACTCCCCTTATTCTACACAGCCGAACGAAGCTTCGAACGAGCGTTCCCTGCAATCCGCCTTGCAAGAAGCCATCCTGCTTGGCCTCCGATGCGACGCATCGGCCCCCATCGAGACTGCGCTAATCATCGAATCCCGCGACTTCCCAAAGCACATTCACCCCCGCCCACTTCAGAGCGGCATCGAGTACCTTAACCAAGATTCGGAAGATCCCTACATCGCGTCGATCTGCCGCGGACGGAATCTACGCGCGCTCCTAAAGCACGCCGAGGGCACCTGCCTAAACATCGACGCGACCAGCGGCGCGGTTACTCCTCTTCAACTAAAGACCCGCTTCCTCGATCCCGAACAATCCCCTCAAGAGCAAGCCGCGGCCCTTCTGCGAGAAACCCGACCCTGCGGACCGTTTCTGCCAGTCACACTCATACAGAGACGCCTGCAGAACGGTC
>JBCCZW010000711.1:0-2184 GCA_039186805.1 Verrucomicrobiota bacterium | reverse complement strand
GCGCATGCGAATGGAGAATCGCCGCGTTTGGGAGATCATTTTTGGCCCACAGAGAATACTGCATTTCTTGAGCGCAGAGATCTAGCTGAGGTACTGCAACCTACGGTTTCAGGACGTCTGGTTTCCGCTAAATTTGGATGTGTCAGGAACGATGGATACAGGTTTCACGAAGGCGTAGATTTGAAGGCGACGGTTAAAGACAAGCGGGGTGAGGCCTTGGATGAGATCTATGCTTTCGAACGAGGAGTGGTACGCTATGTGAATTTGGTTTCCGGCAAAAGCTCGTTTGGACGCTATATCGTGATTGAGCATCCTCAAATCGCTCCTGGCTTGGTTACGACCTACGCTCATTTGCGAAGGGTACCTGAAAATATCGTAGCGGGTCGTGAAGTCGCGGGCGGCGAGTTGATTGGAACGATGGGCCGATCGGCGAGCTATACGATCCCGCGGAGTCGAGCTCATCTCCACTTTGAAATTGGGTTGTGGTTGGGGAGCGACTTCCAGAAGTGGTTCGACCGGCAGCCTGGCTTTTCGTCGAAGAATGAGCATGGGGCGTACAATGGGATGAACATAATTGGCTACGATTCTTGGGATATATTCAATCGCTTGAGAGACGGCGATGTTCGGAACTTGGAGGAATATTTGGCAGTTATGGAGCCGGATGTGCGCGTTCGCATCGCTGTTTCTACAATCCCTGCGGTTTTGAGGGTGAATCCGGATTTGATGACGAACGAAGTTTTACCGGATAGCCTGTCTGGATGGGATATCGACTTTGCTTGGTACGGCGCTCCGATGAAATTCACGGCTCTGAGCGCTCCGGAGACCAATGGGATGACGGAACGGGTTCGTATCAATGTCCTGGATTTTACCGAATTGGAGCAGCAGCCTTGCGCAGATATGGTGAGGAGCGGATTGATTGGCGGCGCAGATAAGAAGCTGAATTTCCTATTGGGTCGCCTGTTTATGGAATGAGACTGTGATTGCGGCTGAGGCTTCGGCGTGGGCATTGACCAAACCTTGCAGCTTTCGATCGCTCTTTTTTCGCATGAAAAAAGCGTCGCTCTTTCGAGGGACGCTTTTCGGAAATTGATTACAGCGAGAAACTTAGGCTTCGGGCTTCGTTTTTTTCAGACCGGACACGCGATCCCCGTCCTTCCATTCGCCTCGCTTACGGAGAAGCTCTACGCGTTCGAAACGCTTGAGGACATTACGCTTGGCGCCAGTTGAGGCGTTAGACTTGTAGCTTGGATGCTGTGACATGGCTTTAAAATGGTTCCTTGCTTAAAGAAAGGCGGAGAAGTTGGACGCTTCCTTTGCCCATTTCAAGTACTTTTCAGCAACTTTTTCCGCCTTAACGGCGATCCACTGGGGCGTATCGTAAGGATGGGCCTTTTTGACGGCGCGTTCGAGGGGGTCGAGATTTGCTTCTAGGACCTTGAATACGATGCGGTGCTCGGTGGTCTTTTCGGCTTTGCCTTGCCATTGGTAAAACGAGAGGATCGGTCCATCGACTTGAGCGCAGGCGGCAAGCTGCTGATCTATGGAGAGTTGCGCAAGGCTGTGGGCTTCCGCTTCGGTCTCGGTAGTTGTCCAACAGAGATAGAGAGTGTCGGTTGAGGCAGGCATAAGAGAGTTTGCGGAATAATCACTTGACGCCCTATTGCTTCAAGATAAAAGGCAGGATTCCAATTTTACATTAGGAGGTTCTGATTTGAGAGAAGATTACATCAAGGAAGCGCGTAAAGTTATCCCCGACGCGAATATTTTGGTTAACGTTGTGTCTCGACGTGTGCGTCAGCTGCGTCATGGCAACCGTCCGCTAGTCGAGTCTTTGGAGAAACTGAATCCTGAAGACATCGCCTTGCGCGAGATCATCGAAGGCAAGATCAGCTACGAATTGGCGGAGTAATTTCCCGTTTCGTATCAGCTGAATTCCGGCATTTCGACTAGAACATTTTCGAAGAGCGGTAGGGGTGACCTGCCGCTTTTCTTTTTAGACAATCACAGGGAAGGAAAGGGAGTAAGGGCGCATGGCTGCAAAGAAGAAATTTGACCCCCCGAAGGCGATAAAGAACGCCAAGGTGCACCGAGACTACACGGTGGACGACAAGTATGAGGCGGGTGTTGTCCTGACGGGGACGGAAGTGAAATCGATCCGAGCAGGAAAGGCTCAGTTATCAGATT
>JBCCZW010000710.1:0-2186 GCA_039186805.1 Verrucomicrobiota bacterium | reverse complement strand
TCAAAATCCGTGTCATTGAGAGGAATCAAATAGGACACGGAGAATCCCAAGATGAAAAAGATTAGAATCAGCTTCCAAATGTGTTTACCGGACATGATCTACTGCGGGGTTGAGTAAATAGTATTTATAAAGAGAGAAAGCCGGCTTTCGAGCCGGCTTTTCAAAAAAAGTCTATTTTATGAGTCTTTCGATACCACGCTGGCTACCGAAGACCGCGCGATTTCAATCTTAGTGTTCTCTGCGATTCGCAAAACGAAACGGTCGTCTTTTACGTTGGTCACTGTGCCGTAAATGCCGCCAGTCGTGATGACCTCCGTTCCCGAACTCAACTCCTCGATCATCTTCTTGTGTTCCTTTTGCTTTTTACGCTGAGGCGCGAAGATAAGGAAATACATCGCGACAAACATGAGAATAATCGGCAAAAAACTGCCGATACCGCCACCCTGGCCGTCGCCTTGAGCGAGAATGTTTAAAAGAAGATCCATTTGCGTGTGTAAAGTGTTGCTTTGCTGGGATTCTTGAAAATGAAAAGGAGCCAATACATCCAGCCGATTTTCAAAAAGCAAGCAAAGAGGCGGCACTCCCACAAAAACCCACCTTACCTTCAGTTCGAGCCGCGTAGCGGGGGTCGATGGACTTCCGAATCCGCCGAATAACGCTCCAAACCGATTGAAAAACTCGCCAAAATCCCGTTGGTCCGTCTCCGACGCCGAAAACCTCTACGGTTTCAAACGTTGGGGAAAAGACTACTTCTCCATCGACAAAAACGGCTTTGCCTGTGTCCATCCCATGGGGGACGAGCGCTCCATCCGTATCGACGACGTCATCAAAGAAGCCCGCGACAAAGGGCAGCAATCCCCCATTGTCATCCGATTTCAGGACCTCCTGAGACGACAAGTCGAACTCATCAACGAGTCCTTCGCCCAAGCCATACAAGAGGAAGCCTACCCAGGAGCCTATCGTGGCGTCTTCCCCATAAAGGTTAATCAACTCAGAGAGGTCATCGAAGAAGTCCAAGACGCCGGCCTACCCTATCATTTCGGTCTCGAAGCGGGCTCCAAGCCGGAACTGATGATCGGAATCGCTCTACTCGCCGATCCTCAAGCCCTATTGATCTGCAACGGCTACAAAGACGCTGATTACATTCGCCTCGCCCTCCAGGGGCTAAAGATCGGAAAACGGGTCATCATCGTCGTCGAGCAGCTCACCGAACTCGATCACATCATCGAGATCGCAAAAGAGCTCAAGGTGAATCCCGTTCTCGGAATCCGAGCTAAGCTCAACACGCGCGGTGAAGGAAAATGGGCCCTCTCCACAGGAGATAACGCTAAGTTCGGGCTCAATACCATCGAGATGCTCGAGGCCTGCCAAAAGCTCGAGGCAGCGAATCTCAAGGATTCCCTGCAGCTTCTGCATTTCCACATCGGCTCCCAGGTACCGAACATCATTACGATCAAAAACGCTGTGACCGAGGCCGCCCGCTACTATTGCCAACTCGCGAAACTCGGCTTCCCCATGGGCCTCATTGATGTAGGCGGCGGACTGGCCATCGACTACGATGGTTCCCAAACCAACTACGAAAGCTCGACCAACTATTCCCTTCGCGAATACGCCCGAGACATCGTCTTCAATATAAAGCAGATCTGCGAGTCGTCCGAAGTCGAATGCCCAGACATCGTCTCGGAAAGTGGCCGCGCTGTCGTCGCTCCTCATAGCATCCTCGTCACGCAAGTCTTCGATCGCGTTTCGAAGACCGATTCCTCGATCAAGGTCCTCAAAGACGATATCAAGCACCAAGTCGTCTATGACCTTTGGGAAATCGCCAATGGGCGCGTTCGCTACGGCCGTTTGGAAAAATTTCACGACGCCCTGCAAAAGAAAGAAGAAGCCTTCTCCTTATTCAACCTGGGCTATCTCGACCTTGAAAGCCGCGCCCAAGCCGAATCGCTCTTCTGGCAAATCTGCCGCAAACTCGCTTCGTCGCCACAAAAGGGATACGTCCCCGAAGAGCTTAGCGATCTGCAAAGGCTACTCGCAGATCAATATGTCTGCAATTTCTCCGTCTTCCAATCGCTCATCGACCACTGGGCGCTTGACCAGCTTTTTCCCATCGCTCCGCTTACCCGTCTAAACGAACGCCCCAGCGTCAACGCTATCCTCGTCGATATTACCTGCGACAGCGACGG
>JBCCZW010000709.1:0-2206 GCA_039186805.1 Verrucomicrobiota bacterium | reverse complement strand
CTCGATATTGGTTGTTATTGCAACCGATGCTCCTCTCTTGCCCCATCAACTCAAACGCTTGTGCAGACGTATCCCGCTGGGGATTGGGCGAACGGGGGGATACGGGGCGAATTCTTCGGGAGATCTCTTTCTCGCTTTCAGCACTGCGGAAATCGAGGAAACTGAGAATGAGGAGCTGAGCCGCGTTGCAATGTTGAGCAACAGCTCGATGGACTCGCTTTTCAAAGCGACCGTGCAGGCGACGGAGGAGGCGATCGTGAATGCGCTCGTGGCGGCAGATACGATGGAGGGGATAAATGGAAATGTGGTTTACGCGATGCCCGTAGGGCGAGTCGTGGAGATCTTGGAGGGTTCGGCTCGATGAGCGAAGACGCTGATGTATCGGGGATCCGGTTACCGCCGCTTTGGGTGGCCTTGATTCCGGTGGTTTTTCTTTTGGGATCGATGGGCGTGGCTATCTTGCTTTTGGGTAAGGATCCGCATATGCCGCTCGTCTTGACTGCAGTAGTAGCGGCTTTGGTCGCCCGATGGCGTGGGGTGTCTTGGACTTATCTTGAAAAGGGAATGTTGAAAGGAATTGGGGTGGGGACTAAAGCGATCATCATCCTGATGGTTATCGGCATTTTGATTGCCGTTTGGATGCTTGCGGGGGTGGTTCCGTATTTGATCGTGCTTGGTTTGGATCTTCTTAATCCAGATTTCTTTCTGCCCGCCGCTTGCTTGATCTGCGCTATTATTTCGGTATCCACCGGTAGTTCCTGGACGACTGCCAGCACGGTGGGAGTAGCGCTGATGGGCGTTGGTAATGGTTTGGGAATGCCCGCGTCTATGGTGGCGGGAGCGGTGGTTTCGGGATCTTACTTCGGAGATAAGATGTCGCCGCTCAGCGATTCGACAAACTTAGCCCCGGCAATAACTGGGGTGGAGCTGTTCGACCATATTCGTCACATGGCCTACACTACGGCGCCCGCTTTCGGGCTGGCGATGATTTTGTATGCAATTGTTGGATACTCTATGGATCCATTTGAATCCACTGGCGAAGAAGTGCGTCTGATGCGCGAGACGCTTTCCGAGGAGTTCGTTTTGAATCCGCTGATGCTTTTGCCGCCTCTGGTGATTGTCGGCTTGAGCGTGATGCGTTTCAGCGCTTTGCCTGCGATGGCCGCTGCGGTGGGCGCGGGAGCAATCCTTGCGGTAGCGGTGCAGCGAGCGGAGCTCACTGACTTAATTGGCGTAATGCATTATGGATACGAGTCTTCTACAGAGGTGGCATCGATGGATGAGCTTCTGTCGGGAGGGGGACTCGACAGTATGATGTGGACGATATCTTTGATTCTTTGCTCACTTTGTTTGGGGGGCGTGATGGAATCCGCTCGGATGTTGGAGAGCATTGCAGTTGCGGTATTGAAGGGTATCCGACGCACGGGGAATCTCGTGGCGGCGACAGTCGGCACATGCGTGGCGGTCAACATCGTAGCGCCGGATCAGTACCTTTCGATTATTGTACCGGGCCGGATGTATCGCGACGCTTATTTGAAGAGAAATCTGGAGGCCAAGAACCTCTCGAGAACCGTCGAGGATGCAGGCACTCTGAGTTCGCCGCTAGTGCCTTGGAATACTTGCGGCGCAACGATGATGGGCGTTTTGATGGTCAACCCGCTGGCTTACCTGCCTTTCGCTTTCTTCAATCTCTTGACCCCTTTGATTGCCGTGCTTTGGGGCTATCTCAACATTGGTCAGGCTACCCTGGAGCAGGAGCCTGGTCAAAAGACTTCGGCGAAGAGGCCCTAGCCGACGCGGGCGAGATTGTAACCTTGCCGAGGTTCGAAGACCGTGAGATCGAGTCTCATTTCCTGCTTGATATCGGAGCGGCTTTTCGTTGGGTGATTGATATGAGACTGAATCGCAATGCGACCCTACAATTGAGAGCCGAGAGTATTGGCGTCGCGGATTTTGGGCGAGCGATGGACGTCGTTCCTTTGAATCTTGAACTTGAATCTAGGGATGTCTGACTCTGAGGCGCTAGCTTTGTATTCCATTCATCGGGAAAAGCTCATTGGCTATGCGAATAAGATCGTTCGCGACAGCTATCGCGCAGAGGACATCGTACAAGACGCATTTTTGAAATTTCGAAAAGCTAAGCGGAGCGCGGAAGAGGATCACCCTTCGGCGTATCTCTATCGAATTGTTCGGAATCTGGCTTTGG
>JBCCZW010000708.1:0-2237 GCA_039186805.1 Verrucomicrobiota bacterium | reverse complement strand
CGAATGGACAAGATGCTCTCAATGGGTCGCTATCCAGCGATAAAGCTCGCATCCCCGAAAACGGAGCGATCGATTCCAGATTAGCATCCTCTCCGGCAGCGATAAACATCCGCTTCTGACGCCCCATTGTAAGGTCATCGAACGCATAACCGATCGCATGCCCGGAAGAAGCGCAGGCCGACGAAAAGCCGCAAGAATTTCCCTGTATCTTAAAAGTGGCTACAAGATTGAAGCTCAAAGTACCTGCAATCGATGAAACGATGCTTGTCGGCGGACACCGCATCGGCCCCACTTTCGACATGCGGATGAAGTTCTTGAAGGCCAATCGCTGCGAACCGCCCGAGGCCGTGTAAATCCCGGTATCCACATTCGAAACATCTTCTTCGCTCAGCTGAGCATCCGCGATCGCTTGCAGCATCGCGAAGTACGTAAATGGCCCGTGTGGCGGCATGCCACGCAAAATCTCCCGCTTGATCCTCAATCCCTCAGGAAACTCCCAATCTTCGAAATCCGCCGAGTCCACCTCGTAACCCTTAGGCCTCCCCGCTAAAACCACATCCACCAGTGGATGGTCCACAAGAACTGAATACGGTTCGAAGCCGTGCCTAAGATTCCTTAAACTATCTACGAGTTCCTCGTAGTTGTTGCCGATGCTGCTAACGACCCCAAGTCCTGTAACAAATACGCGATTTCGCTTCATACTCAATGGATAGGATCCTGAATGGTTGCTTCAGTCCCTAAAACCCAATGAATTGAAGTCCAGCCAATACTCCTGGAGGATCTACCGTGAAACCCCAGTACTACTAGCCGTTCCCCACAGAATCGCCCTTTTCCTCAATGGTAGATTCGCCCACCGGACGATATGCTAAGGAGATTTCTTCGGCGACCACAGCTTTTTCCCCGTCCACCTCAATCTGACCTGAGAAAACCGCGAGAGGCTCGTGAAAGCGCTTCAGTTTCACCTTGAAGGAGAGCTCCTCGCCCGGCTTGCAAACGCGATGACAACGGACTCCATCCACGCCCGTGAAGTAGATCTCATTCGTATCAAGCGTTCCTTCGCCAGCGGGTGGATTCTTGATCAATGAAAGGACCGCCAATTGGCCCAGCGCCTCCAGCATAATCGAGGCGGGGAAAATAGGATTATCCTTAAAGTGTCCCTTCAAAAATTCCTCGTTGCCGGAAATTTTATAGAACCCTTCCGCTTCCGTTTCGTTCAAGGTCGCTCCATGCAAAAACAAAAAGGGATCTTGCTGAGGCATAATCGCAGCCACTTGCTCCACGGTAAAACTCTTCGCAGATGAAGTCTCCGTCTCGCCAGCGACCTTGCGATCGATGAAAGCCTTCAAGTCGCCGATCGTACGCAGGTCCAGCAATTCCTCATTCTTGATAGAAACGCCAAGAGATTCTTCTACCATCATGATCGCCTCGATCATGGTCAGCGAATCCAGCCCCAGGTCTTCCATGAAGCGAACCGAGTCGTCGCCCTTCTTGAGCAAATCGATCACTTCAGGATCCAAAAAGCGCTCCACGATTCCCAAAACGATTGTCGGCACCAAAGACGCGTCGCCAGTTTTACGAAACGTCAAAGCCGCGTCCAAAGTCTCTTTGGAACAACGCTTCAGCGTATCCTTCAGGAGTTCTTCGCTCCCTGCTTGAGGCGCGAGCTCAGCCTCGTTCGGTGTTTGCGTCTGGTTTGACATGAGAATCGCTAGAAAAGAAACCCCCTGTTTCGATGTAAATCATAATAAGAGGCAAACCAAAAAAGAAGCTCCTCCCCTTAACTTTCCTAAGTAAGCAGCTCTCTTCAATGTGGAGTCTAAGGCCTATTTGACCACAAATCCCTAAGCAGCTACGTCCCCATTCAGCTCTTATGTCCTACAAAAGTGAGAATTAAGTTGCCATCCGCGTAATTACTTAGCGTACTCCCAACCGGCTGGTCTAAGTTCCCAACGGAAATTCACAGACCCGATGACTTCAACAAACTCGCCGATATACGTACTGACACACGAGTTCTTCCCTAAGAAAGGCGGCATCGCCACCTTCACGGAAGAGATGGCAAGGGCAGCTCAGCAACTCGGCCGCAACGTCGAACTCTGGGCGCCGCGAGGCGAAACCACTCACGACCAAGGGTTTCCCTTTCCCGTCAAACGACTAGACCTCAAGGGCTCTCACGACCTAAGCTGCCAAATGAGATTAGTGCGGGACCTCGTTCGCGAACGCCGCCGTATCAGACAAGG
>JBCCZW010000707.1:0-2242 GCA_039186805.1 Verrucomicrobiota bacterium | reverse complement strand
CTAGCTCCATGAAGACCTCAGGGCGCTTTCGACTTTCCGGATAAGTCATCGCCAGTTTCTCATAGACAGCTGCCGACTGGGGATACATGGACTTCTCTTGATAAAGTCTCCCCATTGTCAATAAAACGAGCTCCTTCTCCGGAACCTCGTTAGGAATACTTAAAGCTTCATTGAAAAAGTGTTCCGCCTCCTCCTGATTCTCTCCATTCCAAGCCGCTTTAAGCAATTCCAATTTCTTTAAAACCAACTCCGTCGCGATCTCCGGATCGATACGCTTCTGCGGCATCACGTATACCTGGCGTTTAGGACCCTCCTCCACCGGTTGAGCTTCCTCCACAGCCTCTTCGGCGGCTTCCGGCGCGGCCGCGAAGCTCGCTACGGGCAAGAGAGCGAAAACCAACAAGACGTAGAACGCGCGTCTTAGATTCTTGAATACCCCTTCTTTCAGTTTCATCAAAATCTTCTCCTACTCTTCGATCGTGTACTTAGCGGAACTCCTCGACTGGATCGTCTGCGGTCCAGCTGTCGCCGGGTTAAAGGGAACCAAGATATCCGGAGAGCTCCCTGAACCGCTTCCCAAAATATCGCCTTCAAAAAATATCAGGACCTCCTCAGGACGCAGAATCGTAGATTTGTCCTCTTCCAAAATAAGCTCTTCCGTATGGTAGTCATCCCCGCCCGATGAAAAATCGATAGCGCCCGACACGACCTCATGCTCCGCCATGTCTACAATGATCGCGCTCAACAAGCCCTTCTTGACCCGCTCGTCTTCCGGCAGCGGCTCTTCAATCAGATAGGGAATGTAGCGGTTAGAGAGAATCGAGTATTCAGGCAAAGCTGGCATCGGAACGCGCTTATTCTCCTCATCAGCATCGGAAAAGCGAATCGCAACCGGAGCCGCATCGATAAGGTAACCCTCGTACGCCGGCTTCTTCTTGAACGCTCCCAAGAATCGCAAGCGATCACCCTTTTCCTTCTCCATCATTTCCTCGACCGGCTTCTCCTCCTCAATAAAATCCTCTGCTGTAAACACCTTACCCCTCGCCTTGATTTCACCCACGCTGACTTCCGACCAAGCGACATTCGCTAGAGCCATCATCGCTCCCAACGCCGCTAAACTCCTCCAAAAAACGCTCGCGCGATTCCCTTGCCGCTGCACCGCCACGTAACTCTCTAAACTTTGAGTACTCTCCGCCATATCTTTTTGGGTAATTATCCTCATCTTTAATCGACCGATTCCCTGCCTGCCTTGAATGAAAAGAGCATCAAAAACCGATCGGCAACCCCCGCGGTTCTGCTCCTTGTTTTGCCCGGTAGGTATCCAACAAATCATCCAGCGTATGGATGTCCAATAGCCCGGCCCGCTCATCCTCAAACTCATGATCATGAGCTGAGATCTTAAAAACGTCGCCGTAGTCCGCCAAACGCTCCGCCGTCTGGGCCCAGGCAGCATACGGACGCGATAGCGCCTCGCCCTCCTTCGCGGCCAACTCTACCGCCCTATCAATCACCGCCGGATCGCACATCGGGAGGTTGATATTGAAATTCACATGTAAATCGCAGCGGTAATGCTCAACGATGTGCTGAAAGACCGGTACCGACGGCACATCGTCCCCTGCCAACTCTACAGGGCGGCGGAGCACGGTCGCTCCAAAGTCCAAAGCCACCCGAGCAATCAACTCGCTTTCGGTTGAGACCACAATCTCGTCAACGAGTCGGGCAGCCCGCAACTTTTCGATCCCCAGACCCACCAACGGCTTCCCCTCAAACGGAAGAAGATTCTTGTAGGCGAGGCGCTTGCTGCCAAGGCGGGCGATGATGGATCCAACGACGTGCATAGAACAAACTCATACGCCAGGAACCCACCCACGGCAAATACTGCCGCAGACGAACTCATCGAAACGCGATCTAATGGGAAAACTCTGCATGAATAGCCTTAAACATTCTACAAAGCAAACCCTGGGCCAACTCCTAATCCGGAGCTTCCGCAGCAATGAACATGCATGCTTGACTCGCAGCGCGGAATCTCTCGGTTTCTCTAAATCAATGCCTCGCGCAGTTATCCTCACAGATTTTCATCGAGAAAGCTTCACGATCATCGGCCATCTTTATATGGAGACCTTTCAACGTATCGGACTTGAAGTCAGCCACCTTTCCACGCCCGTATCCCAAGAAGAACGTCGCGCTCTAAGCGAAGAATTTAAAGACAGCCTCTTCTTCCACAATACAGTCGGTAAATCCT
>JBCCZW010000706.1:0-2255 GCA_039186805.1 Verrucomicrobiota bacterium | reverse complement strand
GGTCGGTGATGCCAAATCCTTCTGAGGCTTCCTGGAAGGCGGCGTTTTGATTGATCCAGAATCGAGTGGGTTCGGGAAGTTCGGGACCGTAGGTGAAGATTCCGTTGGTGGCGATTAGGTCCAGGTCAGCGTCATTGTCGGCGTCGAAGAATGCGGTTCCCCAGCCGAAACCACCGTTTCTAATTTCGAGCTGCGAGCTAAGTTCGTCGAAAACGCTTGAGTTCGGATTATTGCGGTAAAGTCTGTTGCCGGTGTAACCGGGCGGTTGGGGAAGGCCTGGGTTGTCGAATATCGATGTGACGTAAAAATCTGGATACAAGTCCTTGTCGTAGTCGCCTACGGCGATGCTATAGCCGCGGTGCAATGGGTCTTCAACTTCAAGGGCGGTTCCTCGCTCGATGGCTTCCTCTGCGAATTGGCCGCTTCCTTGATTGATATAAAGATAGAATCGGTGGTGGTCGAGGGTACTGATGAAAAGGGTCGGTATCGCCATCATTATCGAAATCAGCGAAGGCGGCTCCATGGGCGGCTTCCATGCTTGCGAGTCCGTATCGGTCGGCGCATTCGGTGAAGGTGCCGTCGCCGTTGTTGCGGTGGAGGTGGTTTCCGCCTTGAAGGCGAGTCGTGAATAGGTCGAGCCAGCCATCCTGGTCTATATCAACGACGAAGGCGGTCCCGTGGTTGTAGATCGCGGTGTAGCGTTCTCCGCTAGCGGAGGGGTTGATTCCCGAGAATTGAGAGACGTCGGTAAACTGGGCCAGGATTTGCGGCTTGAGGATTGCTATGAGAGTGAGGATGGCTGTCAGGGCTGAGCAACCGCTTCGCCGCAGGAAATAATGGGGCGATGGAAGGGGCACGAGTTTCCGAGCGTTTTCCATTGGTAAAATATTGCACTAAATCGCACCTTAAATCAAGATTGAGACAGCGTTCTTTTGCGAGATAAGATCATTTATCATTGGCGACGAGGGTGAGGCTCCCCCCGACTCTCATTTAGCTCTGGTTGCGAGCGCTGCGGGGACCGCAGTTCTTTTTTTTGGAAAAAACTTCGATTTTGAAGGAAGGCGCATGGAATGCTTCTAAGCTTATTGGACAGACTCTGGTCTATTTTGAGCGTTCGCTATCGTCGGCGGAATTTTCCAGGAAATTTCCGCAACCAAACCTTAGCTAGAGGGTAGAAGAGGATGCCGAAATGATTGGTTTAAGTCTCGGTTTGACGTCTTCGATTCGCAAGCTTGCTTGCGGTGGGAGGCGTTACTTGTCACAACTTTAATTTGGTCTTAGCTTTGAAAACAAAAACTGTATCCAGTGTTTTGCTACTGGTTGCGCTTTCCTGCGGTTGTGCCGTTCAGGTGACGGGCGCGCCGGGTGGGAAGTCGAATCGTTACATGGAATCGCATAAGGGGGCTAGCGGGAAGCCGCTCGCCTTTAAAGCGGAGAGCGAGGGCGCAATGTTCGCGACTGCTTTGAATTCGCTCGAGTTCTACATGAGAGCGGGTGTGGAGAAGGACGTGGGACGAGGGGCGCAGCTCTTGTCCTCTTACTACGTCAATGTGGATCGCGCGATGCAGGACACGCGTCGTCTTTACCGCGATAAGGGAGATCTGTTTTCGAGCTACGTTTCTATCGCCAGCGATGTGTACGGATACGAGTTTAATAACGACCGCTTTGGTCCAAGCGTGGACATCGAAGGAGGGATTGAAACCGAAGATGGTTTGATGGCGGAGTATTCGGCCTCTTTGGTTTTTCGAGACAACAAGTGGCTGATCTGGAGCTTGGACATCGATTAGGTTCTCGTTGGTTTGTGATCGCTGACGATGATGGGGATCACGCAAGCACGAGTCGAATTTTTCTGAAGGGCAGTGTTCTTTTGGCGGCGAATCGGAATTCGGACAGCTTGGATCGTTTTTCGGGGTTCACGATACGGGCTGGTTGAGGGCGATTAGCCTGAGATTCGAGATGGGATCTTCTTGCGCGATTAGCGAGTTGTCATCGATTTAGTGGAGAATTGGATACAGGGTGTCGAGCGGGTGTCATCCAGTCAGTGTCGGCTTTACGTAAGACGACTAGTCATTTCGATTTGATTAGACTGGATTGAAGGACAAAGTAGAGGGGTGTCGCTTGCCCCACTTCGAGTCTTATTATCCCTGCAGTTCGCGTTTACGTTCTCTTGCCTATTTGGAAATACGAAGCCGTCGAGTCCGATGAATCGAATGGATCATGGTCCGTTTGTATCGTCGACGATTTCTTTGGATCCG
>JBCCZW010000705.1:0-2267 GCA_039186805.1 Verrucomicrobiota bacterium | reverse complement strand
TTCCCACCCGCTTCGCCCCATCCAATCTTTCCCATCCGCTTTGCCAAAAAATTTTCCAACGTTGGAAAATTTTTTGGCAAAGCGGATGGGAAAGATTGGATGGGGCGAAGCGGGTGGGAATTCACTTGGGGATTGCCGTGTTTGAAGTCGGGATTAGGCTTGGAGGCCGGAATTCTTAATGGAAGAAGCTCAGATTAAGGTACGAATCGATAAGTGGCTTTGGGCGACGCGGCTCTTTAAAACGCGGACTTTGGCGGGAGAGGCCTGCAAGTCGGGCCATGTTAGGATAGAGGACGGCAAAGTGAAGCCGGCCCGCATCGTTAAGGTGGGAGAGACGATTCAGGTGCAGAAGGGCGTGGTGACGCGAACGGTGAAGGTGATTGGATTACTTGAAAAGCGTGTCGGCGCGAAATTGGTGGAGGACTACTTGGAAGATCACACGCCGGAAGAAGAGTGGGAGAAGGCGAGACTGACCTTTGCCCAGGCGATCTTGCTGCGCGACCGAGGAACGGGTCGGCCGACGAAAAAGGACCGGAGGGAGATTGAGCAATTTTTCGGAGATCTGTAAGGGTAGTGTATGATGCGTCGTTTTCTGAAGTTTTTGTCCCTTTTGCTTATGAGTTTTTCCCCCGTGATTGCGAAACCGGCTCCCACAGTTCTTTCGACGGACATCGGTAGCGATGTGGATGATACTTGGGCTTTGGCTCAGTTGCTGCGTTCGCCGGAGCTGGATTTGAAGATGGTGCTGACTGAAACCGGCGAAGCTCGGTATCGAGGGGCGGTGACGGCGAAGGTGTTGGAGATCGCTGAGCGAACTGATGTGGGAATCGCTCTGGGCTCGAGCAGTTGGCAAATGTCGGAGGAGAAAAAGTTTCAAGGACCGTGGGTGGAGGAGGGGTATGATCTGGATGGATACGCGGGGACGGTGCACGAAGATGGCGTTCAGGCTTTTATCGATTTTGTGAGCGCTTCGGAGGAAACGGTGACGGTGATTGGTATCGGCCCGGCTCCGAGTTTGGCGAAGGCGTTAATGGTGGCTCCAGAGATCGCGAAGAAGTGCAAGTTTTATGGGATGTTTGGGAGTTTTCGGATTGGCTACGATGGCAAGGCTCCGATCAGCAATGAGACGAACGTTCGAGTAGATGTACCGGCGTTTCGCGTTTTGATGAAGGCGGATTGGCAGCATATGAAGATAACGCCCTTGGATACTTGCGGGATTCTTACCTTGAGTGGGGAGAACTATCATCGAATCTGGTCGGCGACAAACGATCCGTTGATGCGGGCGGTGATTGAGAATTACTGCATTTGGGCGCCGCGGGTGGATTGGGGCGACTACAGCTATTTTGCGACGAGATCGTCGGTCTTGTTTGACAGCGTGGCTGTGCACATGGCGTCCTCGAGCGATTTTTTGAAGTTCGAGGACCTGCGTTTCGATGTGACGGACGATGGCTTTACTAAGCTGAATCCAAAGGGTGAATACAAAGCTCGTGTCGCGATGGAGTGGACAGACCTAGAGGGGTTTGAGGCTTATTTGACGCGAAGATTGTTGGGAGAGGAGTAGGGTTGGTGTTGATGCAATCGCGTGCCAAGGCGATGTATCATCTATTACGCTACGGGATCGTGGTGGAGTGATTGGAGTTGTTCGCTGAGCCAGATCTTGCGTTTCCAGCGAGCATTCTTGGAGGACATGTCGATGGCGTAGAGGCTGTTGTCGTATTCTGGGAAAGGGACGTCGAGGATGCGGCAGACGTTTTGGGCAAGCCATTTTTCGATCTTCAGCACGACCATCTTTTTGCGGAGTCGCCCTTGGACGTCTCGGTTGAGGATGGTGGGAATGGTGTTGAGAGTCAGAATCTCGTCTATGGCTGTATTGGCCATCTTGGTACGGCCTTCTTCGCTAGCGTAGAAGTGGGAAACCGCGAAGACGGTTTTGCCGGGATTGATCTGCTTGAGGAACTGGCAGGATTTGACGATGGTGGAGCCTGTGCGGACCATGTCGTCGAAGACGATGATGTCGTGACCGTCGATGTCTTCGAAGGTACTTTCGCTTTCGCTGTGGAGGGCGATTTCTACTTTGCGTTCGCCGCTGCGGATTTTGTCGAGGAGGACGAACTTGGCCTTAGTGAGGCCGAGGCGGGCGAACATTTCCTTTACGAAGTCACGGGCGCCTTTGTCGGGAGCGCAGAGGGCGAGGCCTTCGCCTTCGGAACCATAATCCACGATGTTTGAATTGAGGAAGTAGTGGGTGTAGATGTCGTAGGGGATGA
>JBCCZW010000704.1:0-2274 GCA_039186805.1 Verrucomicrobiota bacterium | reverse complement strand
CGCAAACACCTGGGTCGCCCCTAGCGCATCCGCTTTGCCAGCGCTCTCCTTCACGAGCTCCTCGTCCCAATTGAAAATCCGCGGCGGCATTACCGCTCCCCACAAGTAGCTCGCGTGCGAATCCCCAGAAAAGAGCACGCCGCGCTTCTCCGAATAAAACCCGCAATGGCCAGGAGTATGCCCCGGTAGATGGGCCACTCTCAAGCCGCCCCAAAAATCCAGCAGCTCTCCATCCTCAATTTCCTCATCCACTTCAAAAGGCTTGTACCCCAGCAAAGATCTCCCGACGGCTTCAGACCATCCGCAAATTTTGCCCCATCCCCGGTATTCGCCCACACCACGGAAATGGCCATGCTCAAACGGATGCCCAAACACTTTAGCCCCACTCAGTTCCCTAATCTTCGCGACGTTCAATACATGATCCAAATGCCCATGCGTCATTAAGATCGCCTTCACGGCGATCCACCCCAACCCCTGCCTCTCCAGCCAACACGACAGCTTTCTAGCCCCCCACAAGAAACCTCCGTCTATCAACGCCAGATTATCCTTCTCCCTTAGCAGATAAAAGCACACTCCCCAATCTCTTACCTGAATCACATTCGGGAACACCTCGCGAACCATCCGCAGATCCAATTCTCCTGCCATTCGAAAAACAAGAACAATGGCCAACGATTCCCATCCGAATCACTACTGATGTCGCTTCAAGGCCATAGTGACTTCCGCCCTTCCAATTTCACCGTAACTTTCACGAATTTTTCCACATGCTATCGAAGAAAATACGAGATTTCGATTTACTATTTTTTCTAACCAAAACCCCTTAAATTCCAATAATCACTAGGGTTTGCCATTAGATTAGCAATTCCTTTACCGCCGCTGCACCCACTCTTGTAATAGAATAGAATGCCACTTGCGATAAACGCGAAACAAGTTTAAGTATAAACACTTAAAGGAAGGTAACTTGCTTATCTCTTTTTCCGACTGATCCAAACTGCTCACAAACTCTTGCGCCCCCAACTTCACACCTTTTCAAAGACGAGAGCCTCCTTGCTCGCCGGACTCGCGCTGATCAGCGGATCTTTCGCATACGCTGCTGATTTCGAAAACTCCCAATCAGAACCAGCTCAGCAAGAGAACCAAGACGCCATCATCAGCGAAAAGGACAATATCGATTTAGTCGGCGACTCTTCGGTCCAGGAAGCCATTAACCGACGTCCAGAGCTTGCCTTCAGCAATGTTCGCATCGACGGCGAAGAGTCAGAAGTCTCTCTTGATGATATTCACTCCGATTCTGTCGAATCCGTCGAAGTCATGAAGGCCGTCACTCCTGATCTGGATGCCGATTCTCGAGGAAGCATCGTTAGCCTCCGTTCCAAAGCCTCCTACGAACAAACCTCCCTCAAAACGAACGGCAGCTTCGCGATTAACCATGACTCCCTCATCGACTCTTACAGTCCTGAGTTCTCCATTAACTACGGCGGGCCCATAAACGCCAGTCAAACCGTCGGGGCGCGACTCAGCATCGCTTGTAAGGAAAACGAGAGCGCCTACAATCACCTGAGCCAAGACTGGAATTGGGCAGAAGCCGGCGAAAACCAGACTCGCGTCCTTCGAGACGCGCGACTCTTCGCGACTCGAAGCGACTCCGTGCAATACTCTTTGGGCTTCGTCCTCGACTGCAAGGTCAGCGAGAAGCTCTCTTTGTACTGGAGAAACAACTACATCTGGTCCGAAACTGATGGTGTCGAAGAACGACTTCAATTCGACTTCGACTTCGGGACCTACCACAGCATTAGCAGCGCCGCAGGCAGCTCCAGCAACGCCCGAGCGACTCGCTCAGTCAAAGCCCAAAGCGCAGAGAGCCGCAAACTGGAAACTGGCCTCGGAGGCCATTACGAATCCGATCGCCTCGAATTCGATTTCAAGCTCGCCTACCAAGACGACAGCATTGAGGAACCCGACCAATTCACCACAGACTTTTCCCTCGACAATGCAGAACTGAGCTACGGCTTAGACAACCGCCAGCTTCCCGAATTATTCGATCAGCCTGACGCCCGATTCGAAAACGCAGATCACTACCGTTTCGACGACCTCAGACTAGCCGCCTGGAAGAACGATAAAACCGACCTCATCGCTGCCGCCAACCTTAGAGTAAAAGACCTCTTCAAACACAAGAATAGCTACCTCAAATTCGGCCTAAAAAGGCGCGATGAGGTCGGTTTTATCGTTCTTCCAGGCGGCTAGTCTGAGGTCGTCGAAACGGTAGTGATCTGCGTT
>JBCCZW010000703.1:0-2279 GCA_039186805.1 Verrucomicrobiota bacterium | reverse complement strand
GTTCCACCGCCATCCAGAGACAGGCTTTGACGAGCATCGAGCATGGGTCCGACGATGATGTCGCCGATAGCGTATACGCCCGCTCCGGTGGTCTTGAAATTGTGGTCGGTTTTCACGCGTCCGCGCTCGTCGAGTTCGACTCCAGCTGCTTCGAGACCTAGGTTCTCTGTGTAAGGCTTACGGCCAACGGCTACGAGTATCTTATCTGCGGATACCGCAAGTTCTTTGCCTTTCTTTTCGGCGATTACGTGAAGCTTTCCGTCGACCTCCTTGGTTCCCGTTACTTTTGCGCCAGTGTGTATATCGAGGCCCTGCTTCTTGAAGGAGCGTTCGAGGAGTTTGGCGAAATCGTCGTCAAAACCAGCGGCGACTTTTGGGAGAAATTCGATGACGGTAACCTTCGAGCCGTAGCGCGCCCAGACGGACCCGAGCTCTAGGCCGATAGCGCCTGCGCCGATAACGACGAGTTCCTCCGGTACGCTATCGAAGGCGATGCCTTGGTCGCTGGACACCACCGTTTCTCCATCGAAGGGCAAGAAGGGGAGCTCTACGGGAGCGGATCCGGTGGCGAGTACAATGTGTTTGGCGGATATTTCGGTTTCGCCGATGGCGATTTTCGAATCGCCCAGAAGCGTGCCGTGACCTTCAAAGCGAGTAATTCCGCGTTTCTTTACAAGCATGTCTACCCCACCTGTCAGCTGGGCCACCACCTTGTTCTTTTTCTTCATAACCGTATCGAGGTTAAGCGAAACTGACTCGATCTCGATACCGTCGGCTTTGGCGTGCTTGGTCGCATGCTGGAAACCTTCTGAAAGGTGGAGCAATGATTTGCTCGGAATGCAGCCTACATTCAGGCAGGTGCCGCCTAGCGCTTTGCGTTTTTCAACCAAGGCAGTTTTGAGCCCGAGCTGGGCGCAGCGAATTGCGGCGACGTAGCCGCCAGGTCCGCCGCCAATGATGGCGACATCGAATTGTGTTTCGTCGGACATTTTGTAACGAAGTTAAAAGTGGTTTTGGGGATGGTCGGACTGAAGTCCAACCTCCTTAGACGTCTAATAGGAGTCGGGTTGGATCTTCGAGAGCTTCCTTCACCTTCACTAGGAAGGTGACCGCTTCTTTTCCGTCCACGATTCGGTGATCGTATGAAGTCGCCAAATACATCATCGGGCGGATCTTGACTTCGCCGTTTACGGCTACGGGACGATCTTGGATTGTATGCATCCCAAGGATACCGCTTTGGGGGGCATTGAGAATTGGCGTCGATAGCATTGAGCCGAAGATACCTCCATTGGTGATGGTGAATACGCCGCCTTGGAGGTCGTCGATCTTGATTTTGCCTTCGCGGGCTTTCTTGGCGTAGTCGATGATGGCGAGTTCGATCTCGGCGAGACTGAGTTTGTCACAGTCGCGTAATACGGGTACCATGAGGCCCTTGGGAGTCGATACGGCGATACCAATGTCGTAGAAGTGGTTTTGCACGATTTCGTCGCCATCGATTTGAGCGTTGAGACCGGGTACTTCCTTGAGAGCCTGTACGACTGCTTTCACGAAGAATGACATGAAACCGAGTTTGGTGCCGTGCTTCTTGACGAAGTTTTCCTGATATTTTGCCCGAAGGGCTTTTATGGCCGCCATGTCAGCTTCGTTGAAAGTGGTGAGCATGGCCGCCTCTTGCTGGGCGGAAACGAGGCGCTCCGCGATCTTGGCGCGAAGCGGCGTCATGCGCTTTCGCGTTTGACGCTCGGAAGCGGGAATTGCAGGAGCTGCGGGCTTCGCTGGAGTAGGTGTAGTGGAATTTTGATTACTCGCTTCCTTGGCAGCCAGCATGTCGCCTTTTGTAACGCGACCGTCTTTGCCGGTGCCGTCTACTCCCGTCGGGTCAATGCCTTCTTCCGTCGCAATGCGACGAACGGCGGGCGATACGGCGTCACTTTTCTCGGCGGGCGTTTCTGCGGGTGGAGCGGCTTCTTTGTTGGGAGCTTCGGCGGCAGGTTCGCTTGAGCCTCCAGCAGGCGCTGCGACCGACTGGTCGATGGTAGCGACGACGGCTCCAATTTCGACCTCGTCTCCCTCAGCGGCGGAGAGGGCGATCTGCCCCGAAACTTCCGCCAAGCCTTCAGAGGTGATCTTATCCGTCTCGAGTTCGTAGATGACTTGGTCTTTTTCGACAAAGTCGCCTTCCTTTACATGCCAGGCGGCGAGAATGCCGCTCGAGATAGATTCTCCCAGGGTAGGGATTTTTACTTCTGTTGCCATTTTTGCGGGTTTGAAAGTTTTAG
>JBCCZW010000702.1:0-2282 GCA_039186805.1 Verrucomicrobiota bacterium | reverse complement strand
CTTGTTTTGAATAGGAGCAATTGTGAATTTCGGTATGTTTAACTGGTATTATCAGTATAATAATAAGGATTTTAGATGATTGGGAAAGTTTCAACTGCGGAAGCGGTGTTTATTCACCTCAAAAAACTGATTGTGGGCGGTGAATTGAAACCGGGAGATGCCTTGCCGAGCGAACGCGAATTGCAGGCGACGTTGGGGGTGAGTCGGATCAGTTTGCGGGAGGGATTGGCCCGAATGTCTGCGTTGGGTTTGATTTCGGTAGCGCACGGAAAGGGAGCTGTGGTTTCGAAAGATATCAACATAGGCAGCGTGGCAGACGCTCTGTTGCCGCTTGGCTTTTTGAAGGAAGGGGAGCATTTGGAGGAGCTTTACGCGGCTCGGATCATGATCGAGAGCGAGTTGGCGGCTTTGGCAGCGGTTTGTCGTACCGAAGAGCAGCTTCAAGCCTTGGATGAGAACATGGAGCAGATGGGCGATAGATTGGGCGACGAAGAGAGCTTTGTGGAGCTGGATTTGGAGTTTCACCGCATCATCGAGGATGCGGCAGGGAATCGTTTTTTAAGTTTGATGCATCGCGCGATTGAAGGACCGGTCGCGTCTCTGGTGACGATGCATGGCGCGTCGCGTGAGAGTCGCGAAAAGGCCTTGGAGAGGCATGCTCGTATCATGTCGGCTATCAAGGCGAAGGATGCTTCGATGGCGCGGGAATTGGCTCGTAAGCACTTGCTCGAGTCGAAGGGTTAGGCGGTCGGTTTTCTTTGGCCGTTGACCTAAATCTCTCCCTAGGTCGAGGTGTTGATTGGAATACGCGTTTTTGTGTGGATTGGCGTATTGATAATCCTGATATTCGTCCTGGAGCGGATGGATGATTACTGGTTTGATCGGATTTAGGGGACGTTGCTTTTCTGCAAGGGGCAGGAGAGTCGAATGTTTCCTAATAGTTTGTATTATGAATTTTGAATACACGCATCCTCGCGACCAGATTTTGAAGATTATGGATCGCGTCTACAGCCATGGGATGACTACGACCTCTGGCGGCAATCTCTCGGTAAGGGAAAGAGATGGAACGATATGGATTACGCCGGCGAGCGTCGATAAGGGCTCTTTGACTTGGGAGGATATTGTCAAAGTGAAGCCTGATGGAAGCGTCGAGGGGAAGCATAGGCCTTCTTCGGAGTTTCCGTTCCATCGCGCGATTTATGAGGCTAGGCCGGATCTGGGGTCGATTGTCCACGCGCATCCGAATGCCTTGGTATCTTATAGTATTGTTAGGAAGGTACCGCCGGTAAACGTCATTCCTCAAGCGTATGACGTCTGTCGAAGAGTCGGCTTTGCTGCTTACGCGTTGCCGGGCAGCGAGCGTTTGGGGGCGAATATCGCGGCTTCGTTTTCGGAAGGAAATGACTCGGTTATTTTAGAGAATCATGGAGTGGTTTGCGGGGGAGTGAATTTATTGGATGCTTTTGGGCGATTCGAGACTCTAGAGTTTTGCGGACGCCTGGCGATCAATGCGGGCCGTTTGGGAAAGGTGAGGACCCTGAGCGAGGAGCAGGTTGCCTTGCGAAAGTTGGAGAAGCATTTGCTGCCGGAATTCGATGTTGAATATCGCAGCAGTTCGGAAAAGGCGGGGCGGCGCCATCTTTGCGAAATTATGAAGCGGGCCTACGATCACGAGTTGGTTTCGAGTTTGGAGGGTGTGGCCTCGGTTAGGTTGGGGGACGATCGGTTTCTGATTACGCCGACTGGAAAGGACCGCGGAATGTTGGACGTGGAGGATATCGTTTTAATAGAAGGCGGCAATCGCGAGGCTGGAAAACTGCCGAGCCGCTCTGTGAAAATGCATGAGAAGGTCTACCGCGATCACCCTTGGATTGGAGCGATTCTGACTGCGCAACCAATCTGCAGCACTGCCTTTTGTTTGACCGATACGCCTTTTGCGTCTCGGACAATCCCGGAAAGCTACATTTTGCTGAGAGATGCCCCGAAGTTGCCATTCGGAGCGCAGTATAGCGAGGAGTCGAAGGTTTCCCAGCTGGTTGGAAAGGATCATCCGGTTATCCTTATCGAAAACGAGGCGATCATGGTGGTCGGGGCTCACTTGTTGGAGGCTTACGATCGACTTGAGGTAGCGGAGTTTACGGCGTCCTCATTGATTGATGCGGAATCGCTGGGCGGCTTAGTCGAGATGGGTGACGACGTCATTGAGGAGTTGGCAGAAGCGTTTTTTCCGGATCCCAGTTAAAGTTGCCTGAGGTCGGATTACTGGGACCTCTCATCCTTAG
>JBCCZW010000701.1:0-2283 GCA_039186805.1 Verrucomicrobiota bacterium | reverse complement strand
TTTGCGGTCGCCGATGATACCCTAATTATTGGGGCGTTTGGCGATGACGATGATGGGGGCGACTCCGGCACTGTGGCGGTTTATTCCGCTCCTTCGATAATCGCAGCCCCGCTCGCGCTCGCAGCCAATGGACCCGGTACGGTTATGCGAATTCCGAACCGTTCGACTTATGCTGTGGGCGAGCGCTTGGCTTTGGTGGCGAATCCTATCGGCTCAACGTTTGAAGGCTGGTCGGGAGATGTCACGAGTCTTGAAGACATTCTGGTTTTGGATGTGGGAAGCGATCCGTTTACGGTGACGGCGAGCTTCTCTCTTCCTGTGATTGTACCGTCGGAAGATTCCTATTCGAGTTGGATATCCGACTATTTTCCGGGAGCAGACGCGGAAGTTCTGGCGCCGGAGGCGGACCCGGATGGCGATACCGTGCCTAATCTTTTCGAATTTCTGCTTCTCCCGCTCGATGGAAGTATCGGGGACCTGGATGGTTTTGTCGGAACGGATCCGCGCGTCCCGTCGGAGTTCGAGGTGATCATCGAGACGACTCCCGCTGTGGGCGGCGCGATCACGATCGAAATCAAAGTGGCTCGTCGAAAAGGTTCAGGCTTGCTGGATAGCTGGAGGCTCGGAGCAGAAGCGAGTTCCACTCTCTCGGATTGGTCGGGAGCCACCATTGAGGAGGTCGATATCGTTTCCCTCAGCGATCGATTCGAGCGCGTTACCTTTCGTATCCAGGTTTCGGATCCCTCGGTCTTCCTGAGATTGGTAGGGATTGAGGATATTAGCGAATTGTAGCGTTTGTCGGTTTGCGATCTTTTCCTAAGCCGACCGGAACTAGTGGATGCGGGGCGAAGAGGGACTTTGGCGGGTTTCTTGGATGCGGGGCCAGTCCCGAGAGTTGAAGTTAGGGTTCGTATCTATATTGCACAGGGAACTGTTGCGCAGGACGTAGTTTCCTTGCCCGGCAGTGTAGACGTTTTATCAATACGAAGGTAGGTTGATCGTAATACTGCTAGGATTTAAAAAAGTAGTCAATTTGTGGATACTATTATCGGGCGCGCTTTGCGAACGATCGCTAGAGGCATTGCGGGGTTTTCAGCCATTGAAGCGGATGTCGAGGATGTCGTCGCTTTGAGCGGCTCGCGTGGTTAGGGTTCGAGCGAGATTGGAGTTTGCTCATGAACGACTTTTATAAGAGCGATTGCTAGGGGCCGGTGTAGGCTTCTAGATTTCTTTCTGTACCCTGGATTTCGATACGATTACCTTCTGGGTCCGCAGTGAAGAATCGGTCGACGCCTACAATTTTGTAGGGATCCCACTCTACTTGGAAGCCCGCTTCCCGAACCGTTTCGGCGCAAGCATGAACGTCGTTTACCCAAAATGCTATGTGGTGCGCCCCGAGTGAGGGTTGTCGAGGTCCGACGATATGCAGAACGGTGTTTCCGAGTTCGTACCAAAGGCCAGGAAAATCGAAGCTTTCGGGTCGAGCGATTTCCTTAAGTCCCAACAGGACGCCGTAGAAGGATGCGGCTTTATCGACATCCATTACATCGAGAGCTACATGATCGAGTTTTTCGATGGCGACTTTGGATTGCGATTCCTGAACTTGCGCCGAAACGCTCTCAATCGACGTACGGAGTTTTTTGAGGCATTTGTGAGACTTCCAACTGAATGCGGAGATGCCTAGGATGGCTGCGATGATTATGATGCTGGGGAACCAGTCGAGGGCTTCGAATTTCGCGACTTGTACCCAAAGCACGATCAGAGTTGCTATTGGCAGAAAGGCGATCGTCCATAGCAATTCGAGTGTGGATGCTCTGGAGCGTAGACTCATCGGCATCCATGCGAATTGCGGGAACGAGTCTCTATCCGATATCTTTGAATTCGCTAGATGCGACAAGTGATTTGAAAAATAATATTGCAGAAAGAGAAGAGTGACGGGCGTCGCGATTATAATAAGGATTCCAGGGATTGTCGTGCCTAGGAATGAAACGGTTTGCTTGTTGGGGCCGACTTCTTCGATCGTCTCCGTAACGTTGGCAAGCAGCTCGCCTATTTTCGTGTTTCTCTCCTCTCGGTTAAGCTCAGTGAGTCGCGGTAGCCATTTGAGTTCTTTACCGGTCGAGTCTACGAGGCTGGTTGCTTCCCGGCGAGACTTGAGCCATAGATTGAAAGAAGTGTTTTCGATTTCCTTGACTGTCGCTTCGAAAGTGGCGTTGAAGGTGGGCGCTGCTGTGATGATGCCGACCTGCCGTAGCTCGAAATAGAGAGAGCATAAAACGTTTT
>JBCCZW010000700.1:0-2291 GCA_039186805.1 Verrucomicrobiota bacterium | reverse complement strand
CCGCAAACGCCAAGGGTTTTGCGGGATGGGCCGCATTGGGGCGGAAGTGGCTAAGCGAGCGAAGGCCTTCCAAATGGACATTCTTGGCTACGATCCCTATTTGACGGAAGCCCGCGCGGAAGCTCTCGGTATTAAGAAAGTGGATTTAGATGAGCTTTTCGCAAATGCGGATTATATCACCGTCCACATGCCGCTTACCGATCAGACCAAGTATATGATCGACGAGGCAGCGATCGAGAAGATGAAGGCAGGCGTACGCCTCATCAATTGCGCTCGCGGCGGTATTATTAAAGAGGAGGCGTTGGTTGCGGGGCTTGAAAGCGGAAAGGTGGCGGCGGCAGGTCTCGACGTTTACGAGAGCGAACCTCTCGCTCCGGATAGTCCGCTTCGCCAGGTTGCAAATTTGAATCTCACACCTCATCTCGGCGCCTCTACGAAGGAAGCCCAGGAAAGTGTTGGTTTGGAAATCGCGGAAGCGATTGCGGAAGTCATTAACGGTGGGGCGATCAGCAATGCGCTCAATATGCCTTCTCTTGATGCGAAGACTTTGGAAAGCGTGGGGCCTTATCTCGATCTTTGTTCTCACCTCGGCACGCTTGTCCAACAGTTGGCGACGGATGAGATTGAGGAGGTTTCGATCACGCTTTTCGGTAAGGTGCTTGAGCTAGATGGCAATTCCTTGGCGCGCGGCGTATTGAAAGGTTTCCTACAAAACATCAGTGGCGGTAGCAGCGCGAATTTCGTGAATGCGTTTGTGGTAATGGAGCGGCTTGGTATCCAAGTCGAAACGGTTAAGTCCAATAAAGAAACGGACTATACGGAACTCATCCGCGTGGAAGCTAAGTGCGCGAATGGAGAAAAAGTTTTCGCGGATGGTACCTTGATCGGCAAGGCGAATACCGCTCGCATCGTCAACGTGAACGGGCGCGAAGTCGAGGTGGAGCCTTGCGGCTACATGCTTGTCGTGGCGAACGAAGACCGTACCGGCATCGTCGGCCAGCTGGGCACGATTATCGGAAACGACGGAGTGAATATCGCGGCCATGTCCTTGAGTCGCAATGAAGTGGGCGGCGTTGCCTTAAACATCGCAAGCCTCGATACTGCTCTTAGCGGGGACGCGTTGGCGGAAATCGAAGGCATCGCGGAGATTAAACGCGCCAAGCTCGTTAAAGTGTAACGAAAAAATTGATACATGCCCTTTGATATCACATTGGCTGCGCTTGCAGCGGGGGTCGGCTACATAGTCGGCTCTTTGCCTTTCGGCTACCTGGTGGCCAAGGCTAATGGTGTGGATATTTTTAGAGTCGGCAGCTGTAGTCCGGGGGCGACTAATGTAAAGCGCTCCGTGGGGAAGAAGGCGGGAAATCTCGTCTTCGTTCTCGATTTTCTGAAGGGTCTGCTCGCTACGGGCTGGATCAGTTTTCTGGATACGTATCCATTATACGGCTTGATCGGTTTGCTCGCCGCTGTAGTCGGTCATTCCTTTTCGCTGTTTACCGGCTTCCGAGGCGGAAAAGGCGTGGCGTCCATGCTGGGCGGCGTGGCGGCGTTGATGCCTTGGGCGGCTTTGGTGGGCGTGTTGATCTGGTTGGCGGTGTTTTATACGACGCGTTATGTTTCGGTCGCGTCTATCTTATTGGCAGCAAGTCTTCCGGTGACCAACCTGTTGATAGGTGAGGAAGCTTTACTATTTTGGGTGTCGGTTGGATTGGCCGTAGTGGTGATCGTACGGCACAAATCGAACATCGGAAGGTTGATGCGAGGCGAGGAGAACCGCTTCGACAAGAAATCCTCTAAGGCCGAAAGCGATTCGGCGGAGGCGAATGAAAGCACATGAGCGATCGTAAGATCAGAGTAGGACTTTGCGGGTTTGGCGTTGTTGGCCAAGGCGTATTCAATCATCTATTACAGAAGGCAGAGCGTCTTACTGAGCAGCTTGGCTCTGGGATCGAAGTGACGCGAATTGCGGTGCGCGATCTCAATAAGAAGCGCGACTTCGAGTTCGACCCTTCCCAGCTAACGACTGATCCGATGTCTATTGCGAATGATCCCGACGTGGACGTGATTTGCGAATTGATGGGCGGCACCGGTTTGGCTTTGGAGGTGACCTTGGCTGCGTTGAAGGCAGGCAAGATCGTGGTATCGGCAAACAAGGCTTTGCTTTGCGATCACGGTCCAGAGGTGATGGAAGCGGCGAAAGCTGGCGGAGGTCACATTCTTTTCGAAGCCAGTGTGGCGGGAGGAATTCCGGTCATCAAGTCGATCAAGGAAGGTCTCGTCATCAATTCCTT
>JBCCZW010000699.1:0-2304 GCA_039186805.1 Verrucomicrobiota bacterium | reverse complement strand
TTGAAACGCTCACCCCGAAACCCGTTTCCGTGTACTGGCTGAATCGATTCATGAACCACATCCGGTTGTCTTTGCGATTATCGAATGAGAGATTGTAGACGACGCCCACATCTGACCGCTCCGCAGTCTTCGCCTCATCCGACCATTTGATGTCGTTCTCGATCCCTCTCGTGCGTTCTATCGACCAAGGAATCAAACTCGCGTTGAGCAACCAAAGCCCCACCGAAAGAAGCAATCCCACCATCCAGATACTTCGAGTCACGCGAAACACGCTCATGCCTGCCGCTCGAAACGCGAGAAACTCGTTATTCCGATGAAGTAAGCCCAGCGCGTACAAAATGGATACGAGAATTGCCGCAGGTAGCGAAATCGGCAAAAAGCTCGGCACCATCACCCCGTACAATTTCATGATGGTTAAGAACGAGGCCCCATGGTCTAAATGGTCAGCGAATGAGTCTTGCACTTCCACCAGCATCTGCAGCCCCAGCATCGCTCCCAAAACAAGGAAGAAGATCTTCCCCCACTCCATAAAGGTATATCTGTCCGAGACTCTAAGCACGCCGTAACCAAAAACTAGATATGCAGACCTCACAAAAGATCCGAAATGGCAAATGATAAAATTCTTCTCATAGACAAGCCGTCCAAATTTTGCCTAACTTGCCTCTTGCAGTTCCCTTCGCCCGCGAGGCCCCCGGAATAATGCAGCTCTCCCTCCTTCTCACTAAAATTATCCATTTAGCATGGCTCGAAATTTCCTCCGTATCCTCACCCTCTTCGCGATTGCATTTTCACTGTTTTGCCCTCCTGAAATCCTTGCCCAAGAAGAAGCCGTTGAATCAATAGCGGCGGCAACAGCCGAAGAAGAGGACAAGGGCATAGACGAAGTCATCGATGGCGTTTTCGGGAAAGTAGCCGGATGGATATTCGGAGTCATCTTCTACAAGATAGGCGGTTTCCCTATTATCATCGCATGGCTGGTTACCGCTGCCACGATCTTCACCTTCTACTTCGGCTTTGTAAACTTCCGAAAATTCGGCTTGGCGATTGGGATTGTGAGCGGAAAGTACTCCGATCCGAAAGAAAAGGGAGAAGTTTCCCACTTCCAAGCGCTGACCGCAGCCCTATCGGGAACGGTTGGACTAGGAAATATCGCTGGCGTAGCAGTCGCGGTTTCAGCTGGCGGACCGGGAGCTACCTTCTGGATGATCATCGCCGGCTTATTGGGGATGTCATCCAAGTTCGTCGAATGCACGCTGGGCGTCAGATATCGCGAAATCGATAGCGAAGGACGCGTCTACGGCGGTCCTATGTACTATCTTTCCAAGGGCGTCAGCGGCTTCGGTAAACCCTTAGCCATCATCTTCGCCGTTTTCTGTATCGGGGGGGCCTTAGGTGGCGGCAACATGTTCCAAGTCAATCAAGCCTACACTCAGCTTAACAACGTCATGGGCGGAAACCTCGAAGGCTGGGGATGGCTCTTCGGTCTCTTTATCGCTTCGATCGTAGGCTTAGTCATTATCGGAGGCATCCGGAGCATCGCCAGAGCGACTTCTAAAATTGTGCCGATCATGTGCGGCATCTACGTCCTCGCAGCCATTTGCGTGCTTCTCGTGAACTTCAGCGAAGTGCCTGCCGCATTTTCCTCCATCTTTACCAGCGCTTTTTCAGCGGAAGCCGCCGGAGGCGGTATCCTCGGAGCTCTCATCGTCGGTTTTCAGCGAGCCGCCTTTTCCAACGAGGCCGGAATCGGCTCCGCTTCCATCGCGCACTCGGCAGTGAAGACTAACAATCCCGCCTCGGAAGGACTCGTTTCGCTTCTCGAGCCATTTATCGACACTGTGGTCGTCTGCACCATGACAGCCCTGGCGATCATCGTATCAGGCCAGCACCTAGCGGGCGGCGGCGATGGAGTCGAGCTGACTTCGAACGCTTTCCAAACAGTGATCCCGTGGTTCGATAAGGTGCTAGTCGTGGCCGTAACCCTTTTTGCCTTCTCCACCATGATCTCGTGGAGCTATTACGGCGAGCAGGCCTGGTGCTACCTATTCGGCACCACGGACAATGCAAAGCTCGCCTTCAAAATCGTGTTCTGCCTTTTCGTGATCGTCGGATCCGCCTCTTCGCTCAACGGCGTACTAGATTTCTCGGACGCCATGATTCTCGCCATGAGCTTTCCCAATATTATAGGTCTCTACTTCCTGATGCCGAAAGTAAAGTAGGAAGTAAAGACGCAGTGCAACTCATTACGGATCTTGATTCACTTCCCTATCACGGAGACGATTCCATCAAGGTAAAAGACCTTCG
>JBCCZW010000698.1:0-2311 GCA_039186805.1 Verrucomicrobiota bacterium | reverse complement strand
TCCAGATGAATTTCGCTCCTTTGAAGTCGTGATCGTAGAAGGGACTCTTGGGGCGAACGGCATATTCGGAGTGCTCAGTGGCATTCGTCCAGGAGCGGTCGTCAAAGTCGATGGCGTGCCAGTTCTTTGGGATCGGCGTGTATTCGACTTTTGGGTTTTGTTTGTCGCCACCGAGAGGGCCGTGAAAGAAGTTTTTGGCTTTCCAGCTGGAGTCGGTGACGATGTCATCGCCGATTTTGAGGATGAAGCCCCCGTCTCCAATGTGGGTGTTTTTGTATTCGAGGGCGGTTTGGGGATCGGCGTTGTCTTTGGCCATGACTGCGATCGTCATAGGAAATTCCGGTAGTATGTCCACGGATACGATGTTGTGAGGCATGAAGGCGATGGAGTCGACTGCGACGAGTTTGCCGTTGATGTAGAGCTTGAACCAGTTGTCGGCGTATACGTTGACGCGAACAGTGTCTCCGATGTTAGGCTTTATGATGCCTGAGGGTCCTCTTCGTTTGCGTTGCGAGGGTTGGGCGACGAGGGAAGAGAGAGTTGTAATGGCGAGGGCGAGAAGGAGCGGGCGATAGAATCTCATGGGGGGAAAACGCTTTGATCGGGAGGGTGGTTACGAGTCGAGTTTTCGGATTGCGCTTTATCTAGGGAAGCGAGGTAGTTAGAGATATCCACTTTGGATTTGAGGACCAGAACCTCCTTCGTATCTGGGAGACTCTCAAGCGTATTGAGAATTTTGAGACGACGAGTTCGCGGGTAGTTGAAGATATAGCTAAGAAACTGGTAGGTAAAGCGCTCCGGGCAGTCTTTAGGCATATCCGGTCGGGCGCGACCGAGGTGTTTGATAGTTCGCAGGAGGACGCGGTACAGGCAAAGCCATCGGTTGGCGTCGAGGAAGATGATTGTATCGGCGGCAGCTAGACGAAGATCCATGGTGCCTCCGTAGTTTCCGTCGATTATCCACCGAGGTTCGGCGCAAAGCGTTTCCTGTAGCGAACGCCATTCGTCGGTAGGCCTTTCCTTCCAACCGGGTAGCCAGAAGTATTGGTCTAGGTGAACGAGAGGGAGCTTTGTGATCGTTTCGATCTTTTTGGCGAGGGTGGACTTACCGGCTCCGCCTGAGCCTATGATCATGACGCGGTTCATGGAGTGATTGGAGATTTGTACGCTGGGAGCTATCGGGCCCCTTTCCGGCTCTGCGAGTTTTGGCACGTCGACCTGAACCCTACTTGGCGGGTTTCTCGATCTGGATGAAGGTAGTGAGAAGGGGTTGGTCTTTGTGGTAGCACCAGTTCTCTCGGCGGAAATCGGGAGCGCGAACTTGAGAGGTGACGGGGTAGGGAGAGAAGAGGTCTTTCAGCTCTTGGTGGGTGAAGTAGCGGACGCCGCGTTCGAGGGGTTTGCCCTGGGGGGTGCAGTCGGTGGTGATGAGAAGTTTGCCGCCGGGCGCTAGGATGCGGTACATTTCGGCGATGGCCGCTTCGATGCGGGGAATGTGTTCGACGACGGAGATCGAGGTGATGAGGTCGAAGTGATCGTCGGGAAACTTGATCTGGGTGAGATCGACGTTTTTGACGGGTACCTTGCTCTTGGCTTTGATGGCTTTGAGCCAGGTTTCGATGTTGGCCTCGGTGGGCTTACGCGGGAGTATGCGGAGGCGGCGGAGGATGTTCTTGTAGATGCGTTGACCCAGTAGGTCGGAGGCGATCGCTTGATCGGCAACTTGAGTGAGCCAGAGGGACAGGAAGGTGTTGACTGAGCCGGTGTCGAGGGCGCGGGAGTAGCGTTTGTTTTCCCCAATGGCGTACAGGACCTGGGAGAGTTCCCAGTCGCGCATGCGGATGGGCTTGTCGTAGTTCTCTGGGATTTGGCTGCGGATGAAGGCGTCGTATGCTTCGAGGACTCGGAAGTGTGTGTCGTCTATCTCTTTATGGTCGAAGAATTTCATTTAGCGGGCATGATTCTCAACTTTGAGGGGTCGATTGAGGAAGCATGACGCGTGGTGGTGCAGCGTGTTCTAGTCAGTGGTTTAGGGGAGGGGTTTTAGGGGGTTTTTTCTGGAGGCCAAGTACTTTTCGGCGTCTTTCGGAGATTTAAGTCGAATGAATAAGATGTGGGCGTATTGAGGGTCCGCCATGAGGCGTTTGTTGCGATTCCGGATCTTGCCGTAGTTTTCGAGACACCAGAGGACGACGGAGTCGCGACTGAAGAAGCTTTTGCGGAAGGTTTCTCGGTTGCCTGTGCCGGGCCAGAGTTCTTGCTTGGTCCATGAGCTGTGGAAGGCGCGTCGAAGGGAGCGGCTGAAAGTGAC
>JBCCZW010000697.1:0-2334 GCA_039186805.1 Verrucomicrobiota bacterium | reverse complement strand
GCAGAGCGAGCGAGCGTCGCCCCCATGCCAGATAACCCGCCATCGCCTCTCTTCGAAGTCGCCGCCGACCAAGAGTTAACCAGCGAGACCGACCTATTTAGAGGCGTGCCCGCCACCTACGACGTCAACGTTCTCGCCAGCTCAGAGCCTTCAGGAAAATATATTCTAGAAGCCGCTCCCAAGACCTTTACCTCATCGCAATCCTCAATCCCCATTCAGCTCGGAGCCAAAGTCATCCGCTCCGATCACCAGTTTTAGGATATGACGCCTAAGAGGGTTAAAAGACTAGCGATCTCCGTCTTCGATCTCGCTATCCTGCTTATCGCATTCGCCGCCACGCAGCTAAACGCGAATCCCAATCATCTCGTCGCTCTCGAAGGAGCGATCCAAGAAATCTACGAGCAAAACAAGGACGCTATCGTTCGCGTCAAAGTGGCCACGGAAACCAAGGACGAAACGGGCCAAGCCCAAACCTCGCTCGTCGTGTTCTCTGGCTTTTTCATTTCCAAGGAAGGCCGCGTCCTCACCAACGCAATCCCAGAAGACAAAACCACCCGCATATGGATCGAGAAAGATGGCCTCTCCTACCTCTCGGATCTCGTAGGCAACGACGAACGCACCAACATAAGCCTTCTCCAGGCCATTAACCTCCCCAAAAACTTCGAGCATATAGAGCTGCCCGCCCAGCAATCCAAATCGACCATCGGCTCCTTCGCTTTCGCCATCACAAGCCCGCTCGACTTCGCGCCCTCGCCGACCTTCGGTCTAGTCACCGGCTACGAAAGTCACTTCGCCAACATTGTTTTCCCTTTTACTTATACCCGAGTCAGCATCCCCATAGGCCCCGCCGAAGGTGGCTCACCCGTTTTCAACGCCAAAGGCGATCTCCTCGGCATAAGCATGGCCTCCATGCCGGAAGTGCGCTCCTCGTATATCATTCCCCACCAGGCGCTCATACGAATCGTTCGCGACCTCACCCACGAAGGCGAAGTTCAATACGGAGTGATTCCTCTCGAATTCGAAGAACGCTCCGACCGCTTCAACCTCAGCCGCCGCATCCGCATAAAAACCATTGTACCCGGCAGCCCCGCAGCCAGAGCGGGACTCCGATCAGGCGACCATCTCAAAACCATCGATGGCGAAGCAGTCACCAGCATCAACCAAGTCCGCGACATACTGTTCTTCAAGGACCCCGAGAATTTTCTTCTCTTCGAAGTCGAACGCGAAAACAAAAAACTCGAATTCGCTATTCTCCTCGAACCCCAAGCCGACCACCTTCCCGCTGAGGGAATCACAGAAACCGAGGAAAAGCCTTCCGACGAAAGCCAAAGCTAACGCTCAGCGAATCTCGATGGAGAGTCGACCCGTTGACCAATCTCATGCGCGCAATAAAGAAAATTCGTTGAGAAATTCGTATCAATGGACCCAACTCATCCATGGCAATTTACCAAAGCGAATTTCAAATCCGCACCAGCGGGCAACGCACTTATGACATTACCGACAAAGCGCGCAACGAGCTTCGCAAATCCGGCATCAAGCAGGGTATCCTAACCGCCTTTTGTCGTCACACCAGCAGCAGTCTCGTCCTCATGGAAAACGCAGACCCCTCCGCTCGGCACGATCTAGAAGGCTTTCTTAATCGTCTCGTGCCAGAAGACGATCCCCATTTTACCCACACGTACGAGGGACCAGACGATATGCCCAGCCATATCAAAATGGCTCTCACTCGCAGCAGTGAAACAATACCCGTATCCAATAAACAATTACTCCTAGGAACCTGGCAAGGTCTCTTCCTCTGGGAGCACCGAGTACAGCCTCACTCTCGCTCTATCACCGTTACCATCATCGGCGAATAAGAATAAGGCCTTCCCCATCTGAGGAAGGCCTTCATCAATAAATGGACTGCAATCGTTGCTTACGATCTAACGGTTACGCAGCTCATCCGGATCTACGCCGGCATCGGAAATAGCCTCGTCGGTAAAGACGTCTTCGTAATTCGTCGACTCGACAGGAAGAATCTTGGCTGTGATAAAGATCAAAAGGTTAAGCTTTGTTCCGTTCGCTTCCTTATTGCGGAAAGCGCGACCAAGCACTGGGATATCGCCAAATACTGGCACCTTAGAATTCGTAGAATTTGAGCTGCTCTCCATCAAGCCGCCCAAGCCCATCGTAAATCCGTCCTGCAGCGCGATCTGAGTCTTAGTATTACGCGTAGCGACAATCGGAATTTCGGCGCCATCGAAAGTGGACGTCCCCGTCAATGTGCTTACTTCCGGCTCGACCGTAAGGTTGATCAATCCGTTGCTGTTAACAGAAGGCTTCACCTTAAGAATC
>JBCCZW010000696.1:0-2337 GCA_039186805.1 Verrucomicrobiota bacterium | reverse complement strand
GTCGATCCGGAGGAGACCTATCACGCCCCTGACCTGATCCCGCCTCACGGATATCTGGCATTCTACAGCTGGCTGCGGGAACACTGGGGGCTACGAAGAGAACAAGGCGTCTCTAAGCATTCTTGAAAAGACAGGATTTCTTTGCGAAGCGGAGACGCTCTGTGAAAGCGGCGGAAAAATCTGCCACTTTGGTCTAATCGATGATGAGTACTAGTCCCGGCGATCTAGCCAAGGGCCCGTGATCGCAATCGTCTCGCCTGGCAATCGTTGGATATTCACGAAAAGAGTCGTGCCATCAGGCGAGAAGCAGCATCCCGCCAGCTCACTCGCCACCGCGACATGCGCGATGTGGTAGATCTTGCCCTCTTTGGTGATACCGACGATTGCCGAATGCTCGTTGTCGTCCTCGCAAATAACGATGTCACCCCAAGGAGCGACGGTGAGATTGTCGCAGCTCTTCATGAGTTCGTGCTCATACGATTCAACGAAGAGTTCGAGGACTCCAGGGGCTTCCTTTTCCCGTTCTTGGCCTTCATAGCGGCTTGGCCTGTAACGGAAAATCTGACCGAACATTTTGGGTCCGCCGTTGGTGCAGGCGAATTAGACTTCGCCATTCCCGTATATCATGCCTTCGCCGCGAGCGAAGCGAGCCGCTCCGTCCTCGAATCCTCGGTAGCGAAGGTCGTCTTCCGGCGATTCGACATTCGTAACATCGATCCATTCGACTTCTAGCTCTTCCTGAAGTGGAAAGCTCTCTTGTTCGCCGTCTGGCCAGTTTCGCGTATCTCGCGAAGGAGAGTCTTTGATGACGAGAGCCTGCAACTTCCCCCCCTTTGCCAGCTGGCCGCGAACATTCGGAATGAATCGATAGATAAGTCCGTCGTGACGGTCCTCGGTTTGATAGACAATGCCGCTGGCTGGATCTACGGCGACGGCTTCGTGATTAAACCGGCCCATCGCCTTGAGAGCCACGGGACTTGCCAGTCCGATATCTGCGTTGGCCGGCACCTCGAAGTTGTAGCCGTGGTCCTGCTCAAAATCAGAGTCTTTGGTGACCATCGTCTCTTCGCAGGTTACCCAGGATCCCCAAGGCGTCGGACCGCCAGAACAATTGCGAACGGTTCCAACGAGACTCAAATACTGGCGAACGACCTTTTGCTCTCTTGTGTCGAACACGACTGTAGTGGTGCCGCCGGTACAGTTTTGCTTTCCGTAGGAAGCGTCGTAGATGTCTTCATTCTTGATCTTTTTAGCGAGTCTCTTGCTCGCCTTGAAAGGACCGATTTCCGCAGTTCCTGGGTTGGACTCATGGTTTCTGACAATCAGCGTTGCGCCATCGGGTCCGGCAAAGGTTGCCATGCCGTCATGCGCTCCTGGTACGAAAAATCCGTCGTCCATTTTTTCGCCGGTTTTCGAAAAGCTCATGGAGGAGAAACCTTCGGGAAGGCGTAGCTTGGAACCTGCAACGTCTTTGAGCGGACCATAGCCGAACGCCGTGAGATTCTTGGGAGCGCCTTTGGTCAACGCAGTGGAATTTGCGGCTGACTTGCCGACGATCGATTGAAGGCCCGCGAAGCTGGCGCTTAGAGTTGCGACCTTCAGGAATTTGCGACGAGAAGCGTTGTTCATATTCGGGATGTCTGGGTTAGTCTTGTCCTGACTGGGCGTATTTTGTCGACGATTTAGTTGTTACACTCTTGTAGCGGCGACTCGAAATAGGCGAGGTCTTGAAAAGCGTAACCGTTGAAATTGCTCGCGTTCAAAAAGGGCGCCCCGCATTAGTCTTTCGAAAATGACTCAATTTGAATTCTTGCTCGTTCTCGTTGGGATCTACGTTGTCACTTTTCTGATTATCAGTCGTTTTCCAAGGCTGAAGAAGCACCGTAAAGATCCCAACTGGTGGATCGCATTCTACGTGATGCTCGCGTGTATCGTATCAATCATTACGACCGTCTACGATATCTTCATTTCCGAAGAAGAGTATCATTTCTACCTCAATCTCTACATCACAATACCCGTCACCATTTTCCTGATGACCGTGTCGGTCCTGATTTGGAAACATGGGCTCAAGGCCAACTGGAAAGAGGGAGAAGGGAAGGCGGAGTCCGACGTGAGCCAGGATACGGAGACAAAGACTTGAACCTAAAGCGGTTGCGATTTGCAAAGACCGCTACTTAAGGGTACCTTTCATACCAATGAGTGGAGATGGAAAACCGAGAATCGAGGTGTTCGGGAGCGTCTTTTGTCCCTATTGCAAGGAAGCTAAGAATCTGCTGAACGAACGTGGATTGGCATTCGAATACAAGGAAGTCGTGATGGTACTCGGATGGAAACCTC
>JBCCZW010000695.1:0-2345 GCA_039186805.1 Verrucomicrobiota bacterium | reverse complement strand
GCGCTGGCGGATGCAGTTGGGTATAGACTTCTAGTACCCAGGTCTCCTTATATCCGGGATTGCAATGGATGTATTGGGCGGCTTCAAGATGGCAATCTTGGAGTCGCCTCTGCGTGGCTGTAGTGGATTAGGCCCGCTGACCGTTACGATCTCGAAGGCGGTGTCGGCAAGTTGGAGCCAGGCTAAGGGCTGGATAGGGGGGGCATTGCCGCAAGGCAGGAGGATTTAGTAAATAAGATTTGAAGGTGGCGTGTCCGGATCGCGAATCCGGGCAGAGGAGATTTGTCTGGGCCGTCGAATACCTAAGAAGGGAGAAGGAAATTTCGAACTAATGAGTATTATAGATTCGGATACATCTAAGCTGATCGAGCTAAGAAAAGAGGTCGGACGCTTTTCTTTGTACGTTGAGGGAGAGCGCTACTACATAAAGGGGGCGGGCGGTACAGATTATCTACCAGAGCTGGTCGCCTGCGGCGGAAATACCTTGAGAACTTGGCACTGCGAGCAAACAGATGAGATCTTGGATGAAGCTGGCGACCTCGGCTTGTTGGTGTGCGCGGGCTTGGATTTGGCGCCTGCTCGACAAGGATTCGACTACAGGAATCCGCTGCTGGTCGAAGAGCAGAATGCTCGAATGCTGGAATATGTTGCGAAGAGGAAGGACCATCCTGCAATTATGATGTGGGGAGTGGGCAATGAGTTGGAGTTGAATTTCGAGGACGACGGAGTTTGGGATGTGGTGGAGGATTTGGCGGAGCGGATCAAGAAGATCGATCCTACTCACCTCTTGATGACAGTCGTGGCGGCGGTGAATAAGGAAGTGATTGAAACGATTGCCCAGAGATGCCCTTCGATCGATGTGCTGGGGATTAATGCTTATAAAGCTTTAGACGAAGTCGCTCCGCGCTTGCGTGAAACGTCATGGAGTAAGCCCTACATTGTAACCGAATGGGGAGGAGATGGAGCTTGGGAAGTGGCGAGCACGCATTGGGGGGCGGAGATTGAACCACCCTCGATGTTCAAGGCTGAGAAACGAATGTCTCGCTATGCGAAAATGCAGACTGAGAGTCGACTTTGCTTGGGCAGTTTCGCGTTTTTGTGGGGACAGAAACAGGAGGTCACGCCGACTTGGTATAATATATTCGATGAAAAGGGGAGGCCCTTTGAATGCATGAACGCAATGAGATTGCTGTGGGGCGGTGAGGATACCGGGACTCATTGGCCACGCATTGAGGAGATTCAAGTCAATGGGTTTTTAGCGGAAGACGAATTAGAGGTGGAAGCTTCGTCCGTATTAGAAGCTAGGATACGATTTGCAGGACTCGGGAGCGGGTCTTTGGACCTTTCTTGGGAACTGATGGAAGAAAGCCAAGATAAGCGGGAAGGCGGCGACGCGCAAAGCACTCCGAAGCGGTTTCAGGTGGAACCCTTGGAGGAGACTTTCGGATCGATCACTTTCAAAGCGCCGAGCGTCGAAGGCGGGTATCGAATTTTTGCTTACGCAATATGCGACCGCGCGAGAGTGGCGGCGGCGAATTTCCCGTTTTGGGTGAAGGAGCGAAAGTAGGCTTTGGACTTCAGATATCTCGCGCTGCGGGATAATCTGATTTATCGCTTTAAACGCGGGCCGCTACAAAGGAGAGGCTAGGCGCCGCTCTCAAAGAGCTGAAGCGATGATCGCTATCGCCTTTTCGTTACCTCCTCGGGGGTGGGGCGGAGGTTTCGCCGATGATCGTTTCGCCGGAGACTTGGACATTGCGTCGGTTGTCGTTGGGATGATCGAATTTACGGAAAAGTTGGTTCACCGCTGAAATGCCTATGTCGCGAAATGGCATTCGTATTGTAGTGACTTGGGGCATGCCTTCTGGCGGCTCTAGTCCGTCGAAGCCGGTAATCGAGCAATCCTCAGGGACTTTGATGCCGTGTTTTCTGAACTCGCCCATGAGGTGATACGCTTGGTGGTCGGCAGCGCAGACCCATGCGGTGACGCCTTCTTGGGTGAGTTTGCTGGCTTGTCTGGCGAGCTCTGTCAGCGGGATATGCTCTTCGGGCTTGAGATTGAGAATAAGGTTTGGTTCGAGCTCTAGGCCAAGACGGTAGAGGTTTTCTACATAGGCTCCCAAACGGCGTTCGACCCAGGGCGTGTGTACGGGATACTTCCAGGAGAGGAAACCGATGCGACGGTGGCCGAGATCGTATAGGCGCTGCATGAGTCGGGAGATGCCACGGATCTGGTCTTGGTTGATGCAATCGACCTCAGTGTTGTCGTAGTCCTCGAGTACGGACACGGTTGGGAACTTAGCCAGAATATTGGAGACTGCTTCTTCCTGGAGCGGATAGATAAG
>JBCCZW010000694.1:0-2345 GCA_039186805.1 Verrucomicrobiota bacterium | reverse complement strand
TCGATTTGCACGCTTCGCGTCACCCTTGGACCGCCCGATGATCAGGAAGTCGAGCCCTACTGTCTGACTCTTAGCATCGACGACAGTCCCGCTGCGCCTCAAATCCAATGCGTGCTCGAGCGCATCGCCAGCCGTCCAGATGCTAACGCCTTTCAATATGGGCACTCTTCCGTCTTGGAAAACACAGGTATTGTAGTCTGGACAATGAATCTTGAAGACCGCGCTTTCAGCCTAGCGACTCCGCTTGGAGGGCTCGCTGGCAACTTGGCCGACCAAATGTCCTTCAGCTTCCAGGAATGGCTAGATCGCATATATCCTGAAGATCGCGAAACTTTCGCGAAGGAATTCGAGATTTTTGCGAATAGCTCCGCATCCAATTTTCACCTACGATATCGGCTCAAGACCGAAAGCGGATCGGAGAAGTGGCTATCCACCATTGCTCGAAAAAAGAAGCACTCCAATCATTCCAAAAACCTGCAGATTCTCGGAATTCACAGGGACGACAGCAACATCCCAAATCTACAAGGAGAACTCAGACTCTTATCCTTCTTGGCGAAGAAGGTGCACTCCCCGATCGTCATCACAGATCCAGACGGCCGCATCTCATGGCTCAACCAAGCATTTACGGAGATGACTCACTACGAACTGTCCGAGGTCATTGGCAGGAAGCCTGCCGAATTCCTGCAAGGGCCCAAGAGCGATCCCGATACGATTCGCTTCATGAGCCGGCAGATTAGGAAAAAAAAGGCATTCCACGCGGAGATCATCAATTACACTAAAGACGGAAACCCCTTTTGGGTAAAAATCGACGTCAATCCCCTCGTAAACGAGAAAGGCGAAGTCACCCACTATATAGCGTTCCATTCAGATATTACCGAGGCCAAGCAAGCGAAAGATGAGATACAGCGAGGCGAAATTCGATTTCGCTCTGTGTTCGATAACTCGCTCGACTCCATCCTGCTCGTTTCGCAACACAACGGTACGATACTCGAAGCGAATAGATCTTCGCTGGAACTCCTCGGAGAAACAAAGATCGTCGGGCGAAAACTCTCAGACCTCATCTCTATCGGAGACGTCTTCGATCTAGCTAAACTCGTCGCAGGTTGCAAAACGCAGCGAACCCTCAGTATGGAAGTCCAGCTGGCAAACGGCGAGCGCAGGCCCATCGAGATCAACGCGACGCTACTCCCCACCGGAGATTCAAATGCGTTCATGCTCACCTTCAAAGACATCTCGGAAAAGCGGATTCTCGAGGAACAGCTCCGCCACTCCCAGAAAATGGAAGCGGTGGGTAAGCTCTCTGGTACGATCGCCCACGACTTCAATAACCTGCTGGCCGGAATACGCGGGTTCGCGGAACTCCTCGATTCGAGCTCGAGTCTCCCAGCGCAGGAGCAAAGCTTCGTCAAAGAGCTGCTGAAAAATGCAGACCGCGGCTCTTCTCTGACCGGCCGTCTGCTTTCCTTCAGCCGGAAAAAAGAGACCAACCTATGCGTCGCGAACATTACTGAAACCGCGAACGGTTTCATTCCAATGCTCTCCCGTATCCTCAAAGCGGATATAACCTTTACCACGAATCTTGATACTAGCGTCGAAAACGCCAAATACGATGCCGATCAAATCGAACAGGTTATCATGAATTTGGTTGTGAACGCTCAAGAAGCCACTGTCGGGCCCGATCCCCGAATCACGCTTCGCACTGGAAGCGCCGCGCTTACCGGAAACGAGTTCTTTATTACCGGAATTCCGAAGTCCGGCCGCTACGCCACCATCGAGATTGAAGACAATGGGCATGGAATGGCGCCCGAAGTCATCGAGAAGATCTTCGAGCCCTTCTTCACCACTAAGAAAGGCGTTGGCACTGGTCTCGGGTTGTCCATCGTTTACGGAATCCTCAATAGCAACAACGCCCACCTCGAAGTGCAAAGCGTGGAAGGCAAAGGCACTCTTTTCAGGGTATACTTCGAAGCAATTGATGAGCCCGTATTCAAACTTGAATTACAAGACAGCCAAGGCCAGCCATTCGATTCGAACAATAAATCTCCTGGCACTGTCTTGATTGCGGAAGACCAAGCCCAAGTCCGAGAAATTCTCGAACTCACTCTCACGCAAAGCGGCTACCAAGTGATTGTGGCGGAAGACGGCTTGGAAGCCATCGATCTTTCGAACCAACACTTGGGAAAAATCGATCTTCTCCTGACCGATGCGATGATGCCGAAAATGGGGGGACCAGAACTAGCTGCCAAAATCTGCCAGACTCACCCGACCGTGAAGGTGATTCTAATGTCTGGACTTCCTCAATCCGAAGCCTTGATCGACTCAGGCGAAGACGATCTAATCGATTG
>JBCCZW010000693.1:0-2355 GCA_039186805.1 Verrucomicrobiota bacterium | reverse complement strand
ATGATGGGGCTTCTACATGAGTGTCGACGCCTTCAGCAATCAATCCAAGGAGTAGTGTTTTTAATTTCAGGGCGAAATCAGATTTAAAACTGCTTATCCCTTCAATCGCAGCGCAAGTTAACATGTTTAAAACCCCAACGCCGCCCGCGACTCTACAGCTTCCCTTGCCGCCCCTGAGTATACTTTACGTGCTCGCGGTTCAGCTTCGCCAATCGCTTTTCGATCTTCGCATAAGCCTTATCTCCCGCCAGATTCTTCGACTCCAAAGGATCCGCAGCATAATCGTAAAGTTCGAAAAATTCGGGTTTCTTCTCAAAACGCATGCTGCCTGACTCAGACCGTTTCCCCTTGTACCACCCTATGTACCGATATTGTTCAGTGCGAATCGCAACCGCCCAGTATCCATTTCTTGGATAGATACTCGCCGCATACTCTTGAGCCTTATCCTCGCGTCCAGTCAGCACCGAAGTGAGATCCTTGCCATCAAGCTTCCTCGGCAACTTCAGCCCCATGATTGAGCAGAGCGTTGGATAAACATCCACCAAGTTAGCAGGGGTATTCGTTCTCAAGCCTCGCTTGAGTCCCGCGTTCGCGATAATCAAGGGAGATCGCGTCGCCTCCTCATAAGTCGTATGCTTGCCGATGATCTGCTTATCGCCCAAGTGAAAACCATGATCGCCCCAAAGGACGATCGCAGTTTCCTCGTAAAGTCCGATCTCCTTCAGCTTTGCGATCACCCTTCCAATCTGAGCATCCACATACGAAACGCAGGCCATGTATCCATGAATCAACTCTCTTTGCGTCTCCAGGGATATCGGTCCCTTGAGCGGAATACCGCTATAGGTTCGCCCCTCTGCATAATCAGTCAACGCGCAATCCGGAGCCCCTTCAGGAAAGGCCTGATTCGCAGCCGCGATAATATCCTCCCTGTCATATAAATCCCAGTACTTCTGGGGCGCAACGAAAGGCAAATGCGGCTTCAAGAAACCAAGAGCGAGAAAGAAGGGCTTTTTCGTATCCTTGAGCTTCTCCAGCTCGACGATACCCGTATTGGCAATCGCCCCATCTCGGTAAGCATCGTCCGGGACATCATAACTCTCTACCGCCGGCCCTCCCCCGTGATCGCGAATATACAAACGAAGCGGCTTCCCGCTCAAGCCCTTCTCCTTTCCCTCGTCCATCAATCGGCCCACCAGTTCCATCAGAAGCGGATCATGATAATGCCCGGAAACTTTCGGACCGCCCACCTTCTCATTGTATTTATTCTTTCCATAAAAGGCCGTCCAAGAAGCCTCGTCCTGCGTTTCTTGCCATTCGCCGTCTAGGTTTCTCGGATCGAAAATCTTGCCTGTTCCGATCGTTGTGAAGCCGTTATTTCGAAAATGCTGCGGTAGGGTTGCCATAGTGGGATACCTCAAGCGAAAGCGATCCCGATCGCCGGACATGCCATAGATGCCAATCGAATCAGGAAAGTGCCCCGTCAACACGCTCAAGCGCGAAGGCCCGCACAATGCTTGCTGACAGTGAGCATTCAAGAAAGTCGTCCCCGATTCCGCGAGCTTATCGATATTGGGTGAAATAACCTGCTCGTATCCATAACACCCCAACAAAGGCTTCAAGTCATCGACCGCGATAAACAAGACGTTCCTCGGTTTCGCCCACAAAACAGACGTCGCCAAAATCAGGGAAAAAAGGATAAAAACGTTTCGACTCATCACAATCCGTAGCGCTGTAGGCCGGGGCTACGACCCAGCAATCCTATGAATTTGGCGGGACACCGCCCCGCCCCGCAAATCCATCGTCTTAACGATGATTATAATTCTCCAAGAGCGCTCGCGTCGCCTTAACTCCCTCGACCGGACCCAGCTCTTTACCTTCGTATTCGATCGCCACAATTCCATTAAAACCGGAATCCACAACGCTCTTCATCAGCTTAGAGTAATCGAATTCTCGCGACTCGCCATCTTCCGAAAACTCATGCGACTTAGCCGAAACGACATCCGTGTAAGGCATCATGGCAACCGTTCCCCCGTATGGATCCGCGTCCTTCATCTTTCCGAAATCCGGCATTAAACGGAGAGAAGGATGGTCCATCTGGCCCGCAAGCTCCGCAAGGTAAACGCCCTCCGCAGAATAGTTCCTCGGCATGGGTTCGATCACCACGATGACATTCTTCGACTTCGCGTAATCAGCGATAGGCTTCAAGGCGCTCGCCGCTCGGTCAAGGGACTTTGAACGCTCGACCTTCGTGGGCGTCCTCAAGAACACCCGCAAATACTTCGCCCCCAAGATCTCAGCAAAATCGACCTGTTCGTTGAACTTAGCCGCTTGAGCTTCAAGATCCTTCGCTTCGCT
>JBCCZW010000692.1:0-2384 GCA_039186805.1 Verrucomicrobiota bacterium | reverse complement strand
CCTGCAACTTTTCTCTGTCATATAAATCCCAATACCGCTTCGGAGAAACGAAAGGCAAATGCGGCTTTGATAAACCAAACGCCAAAAAGAAGGGCTCCCCGCTTTCAGCTAGACTTTCCAAACGCTTAACCGCCTCGAGCGCATTCGCCCCATCCCTGTAGAATTCGTCTTCCACCTCACCTGCCTCGAACGCCGGCCCCAAGCTCGCCTTCCGCAGGGCCGCTCCCTTCAATCCCTCCGCAACTGCTTTCTCCCGTAGACGCCTTACGATGTCATTCGAAGCCTTATTCGCATAAGTCGGAGCATTGCCCCTTACGTGCGGCACCGACCACGAAAACTCTTCGTCCAGCATATTCCCATGATAGATCTTACCGATCGAAGCCGCGTAGTAACCTTTCGAAATAAAAAATTGAGACAAGGTAACGGCCTCCGGGATTGTATCCCTGAAATCGGTCTCCAAATTCATCACCTTCGTCGTGTCAGGCCGCAGACCGGTCATGAGGCTCACCCGTGAGGGCGAACAAACCGCCTGTTGACAATAGGCTCGCTCAAACAAGGTTCCGCGCTCAGCGAGGCGATCGATGTGCGGGGAAACGATCTGCTCGTTTCCATAGCAAGCCAAGTCGGGCCTCAAGTCGTCAACCGCGATGAAGAGAACATTTGGTCTTTCCACCGCCAAACCAACGGTGGAAAAAAATAGAAATAAGACTGAGAATTTCATATGAACGCGAGCTAACCTCCAATTTCGCAAACCCCAAAGCTGCGACCAACTTCGAATGTTGCCAAGGGCGAGAGCCCTTCCACCCGCCTAAGCAGCGGGGTCGGATTGACCTAGCCAAAACCTCTGCCCTGAGGACCAAAAGAATTCAAATGCCCTCAATGCCAATCGCTCAAACTCCTTAGCGCGAAAGCCCGACAGCCTTTGGCAGATTTATACAAGCAACGCTCGTCCCCAACGTTACATATAAACTCGAATACCAAACCCTTACCCATGAGACTCTTCATCTCCATTTTCGCGTTCCTCTCCACCCTTGCATTCGCCCAAGACGCTCCCATCACGCCTGGTCCTTGGGAACACACCGCGGATTCCCTCCCCCAAAAAGGCGTTCCTAAGGGAGAGCTCAAAGGGCCTTTCGAATTTCGCAGCAAGATTTTCGAGGGCACCCTCCGATACTACTGGGTCTTTGTCCCCGCTCAGTACAAGCAATCCGATCCTGCCAGCGTCCTCGTCTTCCAAGACGGTCAACGAGCCATTACCCCAAACGGCCACTTCCGCCTCCCCAACGTAATGGACAATCTGATACACAAGGGAGAAATGCCCGTCACCATTGGCATCTTCATAATGCCGGGACACAAAGGTGACGCCATGCCCGAAAACTACAACCGGTTCAAGCCGAACAACCGCGCCTTCGAGTATGACAGCGTCAGCGACCATTACGCCCGTTTCCTGATCGAAGAAATGCTTCCCGAGGTCGGCAAAGACTACAATCTCACCGACGACCCAGAAGAACGCGCCATCGGCGGATCCAGCAGCGGCGCCATCTGCGCTTTCTCAGTCGCTTGGCATCGTCCCGATCATTTCCGCAAAGTCATCAGCTTTATCGGGAGCTACGTATCCATAAGATTCCGACCAGAGGAAGACCCCATCAAGCTAGGCGGCCAAGACTATCCTGCTCTGATCCGCCGCGAACCCATTCGCCCAATAAAGATTTTCCTGCAAGACGGCTCGAACGACCTCGATAACAGATGGGGAAACTGGTTCCTCGCCAACCTCCAGATGGAAGCCGCTTTTAACTACGCCAATCGAACTGCAGACGAAGCAAATACGCCGGGTCCGCGCTACCAAGTAAAGAGTATCTGGACCGACGGCAAGCACAGCGGCGCCCACGGCGGCGCCATGCTCCCCGATGTTCTACGTTGGCTGTGGAGTGAGTAGGACCGTCGCTCAACTCGCGCCTCACCTTGCCAAGTTCCTCAAAACCAACAAGGCCTGCCCACCCTTAATCTTATTTAGAAAACGCTCTCTCTGATCGGGCTGGACTCCCACCATCATATTCGCCGCCCCCAGCAAAATCTCCTTATCTCCATCCCCATCAACATCGCCCGCAGCAATCCTGAGCCAACGCCCTTTTTGCGTCGCCTCATGGAATTTGGGAGCAAACTCCAAGCGGTCCCTCTGCTCTAAGTATATGAAGTTATCCCAAACCTCTTTAGAGAAGTCAGGATGATAGGCCACCGCCGCCACATCCAAATCCCCATCAAGATCGAAGTCCTCCACCACCGCACCAAAGGCTCCATACATGGGATAGAAAAACGCTTCTTCAAATTTCAGATCGCCACGATTTAGAAGGATGCGGATTCCATGATCCTTCTTCAAGGTATTG